>JALSRO010000152.1 GCA_026984715.1 Chromatiales bacterium
GGAGATCTCCGTCATGGTTCAGATCGACACTGAAACCGAACCGATCCCCGGCACTGGTGTTACCGGCCTTGATGTATGCCTGTTGAACCCAGCCGTTTTCACCCTTCGCAAAGATGTAAACCGCCCTGGAGTTGGTTGCCAGATTGTTGTCGCTACTGTTTACGCCGGTACCGTTACCGTCTTCGGCAGGAGCTCCCACCACCAGAACTGCCCCATTGCCGCTCAGGGCGATGGCGTAGCCGAACTGATCTGTGGCCCCGGCGTTGCCGGCCTTGAAGTAACCGATGCTTTCGGCCAGTGTGCCGCTGACCGGCAGAGCGGGTGAGCTGGTACACCCCCCCTCATTGCAGCTCTGCAGGATGTAGCGGCTTGCGGCGCGCAGATGCAGCGGAACCTCCAGAGTTGCTTGCTGGAGACCGGCGGGGATATCGCTTCCCGCTGCGGTGTAACCGGAGATGCCGTCCGGATCCTCCAGCAGCCGGTAGTAGGTGGCATCCGGCAGATCTGTCCAGTTGAAAAGAAAGCCCTTGATTGCCACCGGTGTCAGCGTGGGGGTGGCCGCAGTTGCAGGTGGATTGCGGACAAAGGCGGCGTTCACGCTGCACTCTGTGGTGATGGCACCCGTGGTGTAGATCCCGCCGGAGAGCGAACCGTTACAGCCAGTGATGGCGCCGATTCGGTACCCCTCATACGCAGTGATGACAAAGCTGGCGGTATCGCCGTGGCCAACCGAGACGCTTGCCGGTGAGATGGTGCCGCCGATCCCTGCAGCAGCGGTGACCGTATGGCTTTCGGGAATGAAACTGGCGGAGATCCCACACCCCTTGTAAACCGGTCCGGTGATGTAGGTGGTGCCGGAGAGCGTGCCGTTGCATCCGCTCACACTGTCGATCCTGTATCCATCCTCCGCGGTTACCGTGAAACTCACGGTTTCACCATGCGGTACCGATATGGCCGATGGGGCCACGCTCCCTCCCGCCCCGGCGATGGTTGAGATCTCGTGATGCTGGATGCGAAAAGTGGCGTGCACCGAGCACTCTTGCGTCAGCGGGCCGGTGGTATAGGTTCTCCCGGAGAGGGAGCCGTTGCATCCGCTCACGCTGTCGATCCCGTATCCATCCTCGGGGGTAATCGTGAAACTCGCGGTTTCGCCATGCGGTACGGATATGGCCGATGGAGCCACGCCCCCTCCCGCCCCGGCGATGGTTGAGATCTCGTGATGCTGGATTTGAAAAGTGGCGCGTACCGAGCACCTTCGTGTCACCGGGCCGGTGGTATAGGTTGTTCCGGACAGTGTGCCGTTGCAGCCGGTGATCCGGGTGACACGGTAACCCTCATCCACTGTCACCCGGAAGCTGATTCTTCCTCCATGCCCGACCGACGCACGCGCTGGAACCATGCTCCCGCCGACGCTGGAGTTCGTTTCAACGGTATAGCCGGAAATCACCCATTCGGCTCCCCAGTTGTCGACACAGCCCGAAAGCAGGAGTATGCACGGTACGAAAACACCCCTGGCGCGCGTCAGACACCGTTCCCGGATCACAGATATTGGCAGCACTGTAACAATCCCTTTTTTTATTCTGCCGACAGCTCACTGCATATAACGGCCGCTTCCATGTTCTGCTTTAACTCGAGCAGATAACCTCCCGGGAACTATATATTAGTGCTGTCTTATGTTTCTGTCTTTACCCCAGCCAGCCGGTGTGGATCGATGATGGTCGGTAGGGCGGACAAGCGAAGCGCCATCCGCCACTCCAGCAAACCGGTGGCGCTCCGGCACGGTTTTTCCTATTTCCAACACCGCTCATGCATGATGGATCGAGGAGCAATCGAACATTGGTTGACGGATGGCGCTTCGCTTGTCCGCCCTACTCCTGATTCTGGATGGAGTGCAGCTATTCGGCGAGCGGCAGATGTTCGTTCGCTGAGTAGCTACAAAAAATCACCGTTCATCGCCCCGGTAGCGCCGCAGCAGATCCCGGTAGGCGTCGATGCGCCGGTCGCGCAGGAAGGGCCAGATGCGCCGTACCTGTTCGCTGCGTCGGGGCTGGATCTCGGCGATCAGCAGCTGTGCCCGATCGGGGCTCGCCTGGGCCAGTAGCTCCCCCTGTGGCCCGCAGACGAAGCTGGATCCCCAGAACCGGATCCCGCCGCTGCGGCCATCGGGGTGCGGCTCGAGGCCGGTACGGTTGCAGGCCAGCAGCGGCAGGCCGTTGGCGATGGCGTGGCCGCGCTGCACGGTGATCCAGGCCTCCAGCTGGCGCTGCTGCTCGGCGGCATCGTCGGCGGGATCCCAGCCGATGGCGGTGGGGTAGAGCAGCAGCTCGGCCCCGGCGAGGGCCATCAGGCGCGCCGCCTCGGGGAACCATTGGTCCCAGCAGATCAGCACCCCCAGCCTTCCTGCCGAGGTGTCGATGGGGGTGAATCCCAGGTCCCCCGGGGTGAAGTAGTACTTCTCGTGATAGCCGGGGTCGTCGGGGATGTGCATCTTTCGGTAGCGGCCGGCCAGGGTGCCGTCCCGCTCCAGCACCACGGCGGTGTTGTGGTACAGTCCGGCGGCGCGCCGCTCGAACAGGGAGGCGACGATCACCAGCTGCAGCTCCGCCGCCAGCCGGCCCAGCTCCTCGGTGGTGGGGCCGGGGATCGGCTCGGCCAGATCGAAGTTGGTGGGTTCTTCTGTCTGGCAGAAGTAGCGGCTGGTGTGCAGTTCGGCCAGCAGTACCAGCTCTGCGCCCTGGCTGGCCGCCTCGCGGATCGCCTCCATGCTCCTGCGCAGGTTGGCGCTGCGGTCGGTCTCGCACTGTTGCTGGATCAGGGCGATCTTCATGGCGCTCGCGGGATCTGCATGGTGGCGCAGTGCAGGCTGCCGTACTGGCGGATCAGCGGGGTGCAGTCGATGCCGATCACCCGCCGGTCCGGGAAGCAGCCGGCCAGCGTGGTGATCGCCTGTTCATCCTGCGGCACGCCGTAGAGCGGCAGCAGTACGGCGCCGTTGATGATCAGGAAGTTGGCGTAGCTGGCCGGCAGCCGCTGGCCGCTGGCGTCGTACCGTGGTTCGGGCCAGGGCAGGGGGACCAGCCGGTAGGGGTTGCCGTCTGCATTGCGGAAGGCGCCCAGCTCCGCCTCCATCGCCTTGAGTTCGTTGTAGTGCTCGTCCTGCGGATCGTCGCAGGCGGTGTAGGCGATGGTGGAAGGGCTGCAGAAGCGCGCCAGGTTGTCGATGTGGCTGTCGGTGTCGTCCCCGGCCAGGTAGCCGTTCTCCAGCCACAGGGTGCGCTCGATGCCGAACAGTTCGCGGAACTGCGCCTCCAGCGCCTGACAGCCGAGATCGGGATTGCGCAGCGGCGAGAGCAGGCAGCGGGTGGTGGTCATCAGCCCGCCGCGGCCGTCCACCTCGATGGCGCCCCCCTCCAGCACCCAGTCGATACGCTCCAGCGGCAGGTCACCGAAGGCGCCCCGGGCGTGCAGCTCGCGGGTCAGCCGGTCGTCCAGCGCGGCCGGATACTTCCCCCCCCAGCCGTTGAAGGTGAAATCCAGCAGGCGCAGGTTGCCGTTTCGG
>JALSRO010000153.1 GCA_026984715.1 Chromatiales bacterium
ATTCGCTGCATGACCGGCTCGGCGATGAGACGGACGCGGGATTTGTACAGGGGCTGGGCGTTGAAGGCGATCAGGGCGGCGATGAGCATCCCCAGCAGGATGAAGGCCAGGATGCCCCATGTGTGGCGTTTGACGATCAGCCAGTACTCAAGAAGATTGATTTCCTCCTCGTCTTCGGGGATGGGTCCGGCGGGAAGAACAGGGAGGGATGCGTGGGGTGTCGATGAATCGATTTTTTTCAGTGGGGGTTGCATGATGTGTGTCGTGAATTTAAAAAAAACTCTGACCGATAGTGACGACGTCGCCGGGACGCAGGGGGGCATCCATTTTCGCGTCGTTTTCCTTCCCGTTTTCCCGTTTCAGGGTGATGCTTCTTTTGGAGGCCCGGGGCGTCAGGCCGCCTGCCATGGCGATGGCCTTTTCGACGGTCAGGCCCTTTTCGTAGGGATAGGCGCCCGGTCTTTTGACCTCACCGTAGATGTAGATATTGCGGAAGCGTTTGATGGAGACGGTGACGATGGGTTTTTTCAGAAACCCGTCGGCCAGCCGGCGGGTGATTTCCTCTTCGATCTGTCGGGTGGTGAGGCCGGCCACGGCGATTTCCCCGATGAGGGGGAACGAGAGGTTACCGTTGGGATTGATGGGCAGTTCCTGGAAACTGAGATCCGGTTCACCGAAGACCTGAATGGTCAGAACGTCGCCGGGGGCGACCTGATAGGCCTGCTCTCCCCCGGCGCCGAAGGCGAGGGTGGAACAAAACAACAGCACCAGAAGAAAAAAAACCGGCCAGCGTCTTGTGGTCGGATCAAAGGGAGCGTGCATATTCCGGCAATATCTGTACATGGAATCCCACGGTATTGTTGGTGTAATCGCTGAATTTCAAGGAGGAATCGCGGAAATCGTAATTGTATTGTAGTCCCATACTCAACCAGGGTCTGAATTTGTATTCCAGCCGCAGGCCGAAATGGAGCAGGTGGTCCTTGCGCGTTGGTCCGAATTTGTTGAAGCTGTAGTCGTCTTTTTCGTAGGCGGCGTTCGTCTGGACAGTCAGTAATTCCGTGAATTTGTGACGCCAGTTCAGCCTCACCCGGCTGGCCAGATAGAAGGATGTCGCGATGCTGCCGGTGGCGGGCATGCGTTCGACAGCCAATGTACCTCTGGAGTAAGGGATCGGTCGCCAGTCGATCGATGCCTGGGCGCCGATTCCCGAGAACTCGCGGAACAGGCGTTTTTCATTGGGAATGTTACGAATGTAGCCGACGAGAATCTGCCCCCGGGTAATGGGACTGGGTTCCCACTTGACACCTTGGAAAAGGTACCACTTGTCGGAATCCAGATCCACCGGATTGTTGGACTGATAGTCGACGATCTGGTATTGAAATTCGGTCACCAGCCAGGTTTTGGGTCGTATGTGATACAGCCAGGCGGCGGTGCCGGTATGGAGATTGCGGTCGGAAAATTCCCGTCGATTGTTCTGGTAACGCCAGCCGGTTTCCTCGAAAGTCAGCTGTAGCTGGGCCGTGGCGATCAGGCGGCCATAGGTGAGGTGGGCCCTGAAATGATTGCGGTGCCAGCGGTTGGGTTTACGGGGCGAGAAAATCTGGGTACCCGCGGCGCCGGGCTGGTCGTGTCCGATCTTGTACTGATCGCTGATCTCCAGACCCAGCTTGTCGGTGGGCTGGAAACCGATGCCGGCGGACATGGCGTGGTCCATGTAGTCCTGTTCGTTCAGCGTGCGATAGACGCCGTAGTTTCCCTGGTAGTTCAGATTGAGGTCGTAACGGGGTGTGCCGGCCTTCCAGTGCAGCGTCGGTCTGGCGATGTAGAGGAGATCGGTCTCTTCGTCGTTTTCCCGCCGGAAGACGTTGTCGTTCCACAACAACCCCGTCTCCAGGCTGGGGTAGAAACCGGCGGGGATGAGGCGTGTCTCCGCGGCTTTTACCCGGAGGGGGGGGGCCAATATCATTGTGAAGACGAGCAGGAGCGGGATTCGAAGGTGTCGGCTCAAGGGTATGTTCTCTCGGGCGGGGTGAACGCACTCAATTATAACTGAAACCTCGGCGAGTCCCGGGGTTCCGCCATGGCAGGTTTTTCGCCCGCACGTTTCCCGGCATGGTTATGCGGAACAATCGCATGAACCGACGCTCCCCTTCTCCGGAAGGAGAGGAGATTTCAGCGTGATCGGGAAAAACCGCGGTCATGCGATAGGACTCATTGACATATCATCCCCGTGTAGAGTATATTCCCATATCTTTTTTTCAGTGTTTTCAAATAATTAAAAGGCTTTAGCGATGAAGAGAACCTATCAGCCCAGCAAGCTCCGCCGTGCCCGTACTCATGGTTTCCGTGCCCGCATGCGCACCCGTGGAGGGCGTAAGGTCATTGCCGCCCGGCGCTCGAAAGGCAGGGCCAGATTGTCCGCCTGAAGTCTTTGAGCCAGGCTGGCGAGGGGTTTCCCAAAACCGCACGGCTGCTGACGGCGGCGCAGTTCGAATACGTCTTCGAGAATCCCCGGGTTTCCGCGGACGGCTGTTTCACTGTTTTGATGCGTCCCAACGGGGTGGGTCGCGCACGCCTGGGGCTGGCGATCTCCAAACGTCGGGTCAACAAGGCCAGCGGACGGAACCGGATCAAGCGGCTGGTGCGGGAAAGCTTCCGTTTGCGATGCAGCCGGCTTCCCGCCGCGGATTTCGTGGTGATGGCGCGAACGGCGGCGGCGACCGCCGGGGGGAAGGAGTTATGGAAATCATTGGAAAGTCACTGGCAGCGATTGATCGCGGAGTCGCGGCGGTTCTGATCGTCGTGATCCGCGGTTACCGTTTCTTCCTCAGTCCCTGGGTGGGGAATCAATGCCGTTTTCATCCCACCTGCTCGGTCTATGCGTTGACGGCCATCGAGCGTCATGGTGTGTTCCGGGGGGGCTGGCTGGCGGGGCTTCGTCTGCTTCGCTGTCACCCTTGGCATCCCGGGGGGCACGACCCTGTTCCAGAGTAATTTGGTATAACAAAAATGGATAATCTCAGATTTTTTCTTTTCGTCATGTTGGTGATGACGGGTTACATGTTGTGGGCCGCCTGGCAGCAGGACTACGGTCCCAAGCCCGCCCCGCTCCAGCAGGCGGGACCGGCGCAGCGGCCGCAAGGGGGTGTTGCGGCGGAAGGAAGCCCGTCTGGCAGCGGGGTTTCCCCTCAGGCGGAAATGACGGCGGCCGGCAGGATCAGTGTCAAGACCGACGTCGTTCGGGTCGATATCGGCTTGGTGGGTGGCGACATCAAGACGGTCGATCTGCTCAAATATCCCGTTTCCAAAGACAAGCCGGACGAGCCGGTGAGGTTGCTGACACCCGAAGTGGAAAAGCTGTTCATCACCCAGACCGGATTTCTGGGGGACGAACGCATCGCGCCCAAGCATACGGCGGTCTGGCAGTCGCAGGCGCGGGAATATGTCATGGAGGCGGGGCAGGCTTTGAAGGTTCCCCTGGTATGGCGGGGCGAGGGGGTCGAGATCGTCAAGACCTATACCTTCCAGCCCGGCAGCTATGAAGTCGGAAT
>JALSRO010000154.1 GCA_026984715.1 Chromatiales bacterium
GCCCGCAGGCTGCGTTACCCCATCTTGCTGTAGAGTGGCTACAACGGCGATGGGCCGCCTTGCTGCGAACCGGCACGCCACGGCTGAATACGATATATATTGTTGCCGGGTTAATAACTGTTTCAGGAAAAACAAAAAACGACGAATTTTGCTTTTCGTTGGTTGGAAAAGGCGGTAGCCTGATTCAATGCTCCATTCTTGACCCAGTCACGATATAAATCGCATTCAGGGCTCTAGGCGCCTGCCGAATGGAGGCGCGCGGGACCTTGCGGGTTCTGAACCTCGTCCTGGTGTTGCGTGTTCTGGTATATTGGCGCGTTCCATTCATCCGAGCCGCCTTCTGTCCTCGCTGGGCGGGGTGTGGATGTAATGCAGGGATTGTTTTTTCAAAGAGGTTGAAAGAGTATGCAGTTGAAACCCGTATGTAGCAGTGAGCCCAGTTCCCTGTTGACCGAGTTACCATCACTGGGGATGGATGTCCCCAGCCTGACCGATGACTTCCGGCGCTACTACAACTATACGCTGGGATGTGATGGCGATTGCCTCTCCACTCACTATCCCTACAAGGCGCTGGTGCTGACGCTGCGTGATCGGTTGATGGAGCGCTGGAAGCAGTCCAAGTATGCTGCCCGTACCAGGGATTGCAAACATGCCTACTATCTTTCGCTGGAGTTTCTGATGGGGCGTGCCCTGGGGAATACCATGCTCAATCTCGGTATCACCGATGAGGTGAGCAAATCCCTCTATGGGTTGGGGCTGGAGCTGGAAGATCTCGCAGAGGTTGAGATGGATGCCGGCCTCGGAAATGGCGGTCTGGGCCGTCTGGCCGCCTGTTTCCTCGATAGTTGCGCCACGCTGCGGTTGCCGGTAATGGGCTACGGGATACGTTACCAGTATGGCATGTTCCGTCAGCTCCTTGAGAATGGTTACCAGGTGGAGGAGCCGGATCACTGGCTGCGGGACGGCAATCCGTGGGAGATCGAGCGTCCCGAGCACACCAAGCGGATTATGTTTGGCGGGCGTACCGAGGAGTATCTGGATGCGGACGGGAATAGCCGGATGCGTTGGGTGGACACTCACGATGTGTTGGCGGTTCCCTACGATGTACCCATTCCAGGTTATCGGAACGGCGTGGTCAACACCCTGCGTCTGTGGCACGCTGCAGCGACCGACGTGTTCGACCTCGGAGAGTTCAATGCCGGCAGCTATCCGGAATCCGTGGCCGCCAAGAACGCTGCGGAAAACATCACCATGGTGCTCTATCCCAATGACGCCAGCGAAAATGGCAAGGAGCTGCGTCTGCGGCAGCAATACTTCCTCGCCTCCGCGAGCCTGCAGGATGTTCTGGTGCGTTGGGTCAGAAGCTACGGCAACGATTTCAGCGATTTTGCCGAGCGTAACAGCTTCCAGCTCAACGATACCCATCCTGCATGCGCGGTGGCCGAGCTGATGCGCCTGCTGATGGACGAGCATGGGCTGGGCTGGGACGAGGCGTGGGATATTACCAGCAACACCATGGCCTACACCAACCATACCCTGCTCCCAGAGGCGTTGGAGAGGTGGCCGGTACGCATGTTCGAAAACCTGTTGCCCCGTCTTCTGGAGATCATCTACGAGATCAACGCCCGCTTCCTGGCCCAGGTGGCTGCCCGTTGGCCGGGGGACAACGAGCGCCTGCGGCGCATGTCCATCATCGAAGAGGGAGAGGAGCGCCAGATACGCATGGCCTACCTGGCCATAGTCGGCAGCTTCTCGGTCAACGGGGTGGCCGCGCTCCACTCCCGGCTTCTGGTCGAAGGGCTGTTCCGGGATTTCCACGAGCTGTGGCCGGAGAAGTTCAACAACAAGACCAATGGAGTGACCCAGCGCCGCTGGCTGGCCGGTTGTAACCCGGCCCTTTCCGAGCTGATAAGCGAAACCATCGGCGAGCAGTGGAAGGTGGAGCTGCAGCAGCTCACAAAGCTGGTTCCTTTTGCCGATGACAGCGGCTTCCGCTCGGCGTGGCGTGCGGTCAAACGTATCAACAAGGAGCGGTTGGCAGCGCTAGTAAAGGCGGAGTGTGGCGTGCAGTTCGACATCGATGCCCTGTTCGACGTGCAGGTGAAACGGATGCACGAATACAAACGCCAGCTGCTCAACATCCTGCATGTGATCCATCTCTATGACCGCATCAAGCGGGGGGATACCGGAGACTGGGTGCCGCGCTGCGTGATCATCGGCGGCAAGGCTGCACCAGGCTATGCGATGGCAAAGCTCATCATCAAGCTGATCAACAACGTTGCCGGCGTAGTCAACAACGATCCCCAGGTTGGGAATCTGCTCAAGGTGGTGTTCCTTCCCAACTACCGCGTCTCCACCATGGAGATCATCTGTCCCGGCACCGACCTCTCCGAGCAGATATCCACCGCCGGCAAAGAGGCATCGGGAACCGGAAACATGAAGTTCATGATGAACGGGGCCATCACCATAGGTACCCTGGATGGTGCCAATATCGAGATCCGCGAAGAGGTGGGCGCCGAGAACTTCTTTCTCTTCGGATTGACGGCAGAACAGGTGGAGGAGCAGAAAAAGAGCTATGACCCCGCGGCGGTCATTGCGGCGGACGAGGCGTTGCAGAGCGTCATGCACCTCCTCGAAAGTGGCCACTTCAGCCAGTTCGAACCGGGACTGTTCGAGCCGGTGATCCGCTCCATTCGGAGCCCCGCCGATCCCTGGCTGGTCGCGGCGGATTTCCGTAGTTTCGTTGAAGCCCAACGGCTGGTTGCGGAAACCTACCGCGACCAGGAGCGGTGGACCCGGATGAGCATCCTCAATACAGCCTGCAGCGGAAAATTCTCCACGGATCGCACCATGCAGGAGTACAATGAAGAGATCTGGAAACTGGAACCGATAGAGCTTCCGGAGCAGATATGATGCAGTTACCTATTCAGGCCTGAACCCCCGGGTTCAGCTCAACTCACGAAGGAAAACAACATGGCGGAAACGGTTGACGAACTGACCATTGGCTATAGTGAAGACGGTATCGAGGTCGTCAAGGAGCTGGACAAGGAGATCCTCTCCAGGGGCGCCTGGGCGACGGTGATCTACCGTTACCAGGAATGGGACCGGAGAAAAGGGGAGTATGGACCGGACCGCTACACCATCCGCCGCTACCAGAAGCGCAACGGCGAATACCAGCAGCGCTCCAAATTCAACATCTCCAGCCGGGAGCAGGCGAAGAACATTATCGCCGCTCTGCAGAGGTGGGTGGAGGAGTGAAGGGGGGCTGTGCCGTATCTCTGGGAGGCAAGATGTTGTTGTCATTCCCGGACTCCCAAGCCACCTGGAGACCATACTTTTTCGCCCTCCCTGCGGTTGGATACGGTGCTCTTGGACGAATGAGCCACGGCCGGTTCGATTGTTTCCACCATCCTCTGTTAGCAACAAATAGAACTGTCCGGTTTTGTAGCACATAAACTGTCCGCTCCTGGATTGGTTCTAAGTAGCTGAGGAAGCGGGGAGGCGGAGGTTAT
>JALSRO010000155.1 GCA_026984715.1 Chromatiales bacterium
AACATCGCGATCATCTCCAGGCCAGTGCACTCATCCAGACCAAACATCAGGTTCATGCTCTGCACCGCCTGACCCGCTGCCCCCTTCACCAGGTTGTCGATGACCACCAGTACTACAACCCGCTCCCCCCCCTGGGGGCGGTGCAAGGCGATACGGCACATGTTGGAACCCTTTACGCTGCGGCTCTCCGGATGGGATGCAAAAGGCATGACATCCACGAACGGCTCTGCTCCATAGCGGTGCTCGAACAGCTCCTGCAGCTCGGTATCGGTAGTCTCCCGTTTCAAAGAGGCATAGAGTGTCGCGTGTATGCCACGGATCATCGGTGTCAAATGGGGGACAAAAAGCAGCTCCACCTCCCCGTGGGCAACCTGCATCAGCCCCTGGCGAATCTCCGGAAGATGGCGGTGACCCGGTACCGCGTAAGCCTTCATGCTCTCGCTGCACTCGGCCAGCAGAAGCGCGGTTCCCGCCTTGCGCCCGGCACCGCTCACCCCCGATTTCACATCGGCTATCAATGTCGAGCCATCGACCACTCCGTTTTCCAGTAGTGGCAGAAAACCAAGCTGTACCGCTGTAGGATAACAACCGGGAGAAGCCACCAGGCGCGCTTCCGAAAGCGCCTTGCGGTTCATCTCGGGAAGTCCGTACACCGCCTCGGCCAACAGCTCCGGACAGCTGTGCGGAATGCCGTACCACTGCAGCCACTCCTCGGGATCCCGCAGACGAAAGTCCGCTGCCAGATCGATCACCCGGATTCCAGCATCCAGCAGTTCCGGAACCATCCCCATGGCAGTCCCATTGGGGGTGGCAAAGAACACTACGTCACACTCCCGCAGGGAGACGCCATCGGGAGCGGTGTAGCGCAGCTTCACGTGATTACGCAGGTTGGGGAACAGCTCCGCCACCTCCCTCCCCGCCTCGGAACGGGAGGTGATCACCTCCAGCTTCACCGCGGGATGAACCGCCAGCAAACGCAACAGCTCCACCCCGGTATATCCTGTTCCACCAACGATACCTGCCTTGATCATGTTTCACCTGCAGCCGGTCGACAACGGTAGCAGGGCACCACGGCTGGCCCCCTGCATCACCAATTTAACCCAGAAAATATAGCCACGGTACAGCGGCCTGACCCCCGCAGGGAGCTCCGCAAGGTACCGACAAAACAAATTGGAAGTATAACGAATTGTCACTGAAAATACTCGAATACGTGGCATAATAGGGGCCACACACTCTTCACGGCAGGGGCGCCGTTCGCGCCCAGGATCAGGGTATTGGATATCCGGTGTTAGAAAAGCTGCGCCTTCGTCTGGCAAATCCCGATGCCATCCTGCCGATGGCCATCCTTGGGCTACTGGTGGGGCTGCTGGCGGGAGGAATCATAATCGCCTTCCGGCTGCTCATCCGGTATCTTCAATCGTTCTATCTGCCGCCAGGCCCGGAGGACTATGCCTCGGTCGATGTTCTCTATCGCCTGCTGCTGCCCTCGCTGGGTGGATTGTCGATTGGGGTGCTATTCCACTTTATGCCCCCATCCAGCCGCAATATCGGCGTCGTCCATGTCATCGAACGGCTTACCCGGTTCCACGGCTATCTGCCTTTCCGCAATGCGGCGCTGCAGTTCGTCGGTGCGGCGCTGAGCATCGCCAGCGGCCATTCGGTTGGACGGGAGGGCCCCACGGTACACCTGGGCGCTGCCAGTGGCAGCCTGGCGGGAAAATGGCTGCATCTGCCCAACAACAGCATTCGCACCCTGATTGCCTGCGGTGTCGCAGCAGCCATCGGTGCCTCTTTCAATACCCCGCTGGCGGGGGTGATCTTCTCGATGGAGGTGGTGATGATGGAGTACACCATCGGGAGTTTCACTCCGGTGATCCTGGCCTCCTTCAGCGCCACGATGCTGAGCCGCCAAGTCTATGGAAATGCCCCTGCATTCATTGTTCCCGCGCTGCAGATGGGCTCGGTACAGGAGCTGCCGGTGGTATTCGCCACCGCCATCACCGTCGGCCTGATCGCCGCCAGTTTCACCGCGCTGCTGCACTACTTCTCCACGCTGCTGACAGATGTTCCCCCTTGGGCCCGCATGGCGCTGGGTGGCTTGATTACCGGCCTGTGCGCAGTTACCGTTCCGCAGATCATGGGGGTCAGTTACGGTGTGGTCAACGACACACTGCTGGGACAGGTTCCTCTCTGGCTGATGTTATCCATACTCATACTGAAGCTGCTTGCTACCGCCGCCGGTCTGGGAATGGGACTGCCTGGCGGACTCATCGGCCCTTCGATGGTTCTGGGAGCGATGGTAGGCGGCTCAGTGGGGCTGACCGTCTCCACCCTGTTCCCGGGAGAGATGTCATCCCACGGTTTCTATGCCATGCTTGGAATGGGAGCAATGATGGGCGCCACTCTTCAGGCTCCGCTCTCCGCACTGATGGCGCTCCTGGAGCTTACCGCCAATCCCAACATCCTGTTGCCCGGGATGCTGACGGTAATCGTCTCCGGCCTGATCAGCAAGGAGCTGGTGGGGGGGAAGTCGATCTATCTGCGGCTGCTGGAGGCCCGTGGCCTCACCTTTCGCCACAATCCACTCGCTCAGTCGCTCCACCATATTGGCGTCGCCAGCGTAATGAACCGGGATTTCACCGCCAGCGAACGCTTCGCTTCCCGTGAAACCCTGCAGCACCTGATGAAACGTTCCCCACGCTGGGTGGTCGTCAAGGAGGAGAACCGCCCCATTGCGTTGTTGCCAGGAGCCGATCTGGCCCTCTATCTGGAGGAGAGCGGTGAAGAGGAGGAGGTGGACGAAGAGCAGCAGATCGATCTGATGGAGATTCCCGCAAACCGCCAGAAACTCACCGCGGTGCCCCGCCACGTCACCCTTTGGGAAGCTCTCGATATCCTGGATAAGGAGAAGAGCAATGCATCATATGTCACGCGTGAAGATAGCAGCCAGCTGGGGATCTATGGCATCCTGACGCGTAAGGATATCGAGGCGACCTACCGCTATTCGGAGTAACCATTTGTCATGTTATGGGTCAAGGCTTTTCACGTCATCTTCATGGTCACCTGGTTCGCCGGGCTGTTCTATCTGCCGAGGCTGTTTGTCTATCACGCCATGAGCAGCGATGAAATCAGCAACGAACGGTTCAAAATCATGGAGCGCAAGCTCTACCGTTTCACCACCCCATCGATGCTGATCACCGTGGCGCTGGGCATCTGGATGCTGGTGGACTATGCCTGGAGCGCCTACTCCCACATGGGCTGGCTGCATGCCAAGCTGCTGCTGGTGACACTACTGGTTGGATACCACCTCTATTGCGGAAAGCTGGTGGAGGATTTCCAACAGGATCGCAATCGACGCACTCACCGTTTCTATCGCTGGGTGAACGAAATTCCGGTACCGATCCTGCTTCTGGTCGTCATTCTGGTCATCGTAAAACCGTTCTGATACCGCCCCATAAAAAACCCGCCACGAGGGCGGGTTAAAATAGTACCATCCAGGA
>JALSRO010000156.1 GCA_026984715.1 Chromatiales bacterium
CATCATGGTATGCCTGGGCCACGGCCCGCGACAGGGCTCTCACCCGCAGGATATAGCGCTGGCGTTCGGTGACCGAGATGGCATGGCGGGCATCCAGCAGATTGAACAGGTGTGACGCCTTGAGCACCATCTCGTAGGCTGGCAGCGGCAGCCCGGCCTCCACCAGCGCCTGGCTCTGCCGTTCACAGGAGTCGAAACCGGCGAACAGGGAAGGAACATCGGCGTGCTCGAAGTTGTAACGGGACATCTCCACCTCGTTCTGGTGAAACACGTCGCCGTAGGTCACCGGCCTGCCCTCCTCCCCGCTGCCCCTGGTCCACACCAGATCATAGATGCTGTCCACCCCCTGCAGATACATGGCGATACGCTCCAGGCCGTAGGTGATTTCGCCGCTGACGGGGTAACAGTCCAGCCCGCCGACCTGCTGGAAATAGGTGAACTGGGTCACTTCCATGCCGTTCAGCCACACCTCCCAGCCCAGCCCCCAGGCGCCCAGGGTGGGCGATTCCCAGTTGTCCTCCACGAAGCGGATATCGTGGATCAGCGGGTCGATGCCAAGCATCTGCAGCGAGCCCAGGTAGAGCTCCTGGATGTTCAGTGGAGAAGGCTTGAGGATCACCTGAAACTGATAGTAGTGCTGCAGACGGTTGGGATTCTCACCATAACGGCCATCGGTAGGCCGGCGGCAAGGCTGCACATAGGCGGTGCGCCAGGGCTCCGGGCCAACGGCGCGCAAAAAGGTAGCGGGATGAAAGGTTCCGGCTCCCACCTCCATATCCAGCGGCTGGAGGATGACACAACCCTGCTCTGCCCAGTATTGCTGCAGTGCCAGGATCAGTCCCTGAAAGGTCGACAAATCGGTAGTGGATTGGGGTCTGGTTTGCTGGTTCAAGGCCCTGCCTTACTGTTGATTGAGTCAAAGGCGCTGATTATAACCCGCATTTGCTAGAATATGTCCTTTGAAGTAATGGCGATACATAGATTATGACGCAACAACGCAGGGCGCTGGCCCTGATTTCAGGCGGCCTGGACTCCCTGCTGGCGGCCCGGGTGGTGATGGAACAGGGGATCCATGTGGAGGGGGTCAATTTCTACACCGGCTTTTGCGTGGAGGGCCATACTCATGCCATCCGCAAGAGGGATCGCGCCCGGCCAAAGCGCAACAATGCACTGTGGGTGGCGGAACAGCTTGGAATCAAGCTGCATATCATTGATGTGACAGAGCAGTACAAGGGTGTGGTTATCAATCCCAAACATGGCTATGGCGCCAATCTCAACCCCTGTCTGGACTGCAAATGCTTCATGGTGGGAAAGGCGGTGGAGTGGATCGAGGAGCATGGTTTCGATTTCATCATTACCGGCGAAGTGGTTGGGCAGCGTCCCATGTCCCAGCGCCGTGACACCATGCGGATTGTGGTAAGGGAGTCGCAGGTAGGTGAGCGATTACTTCGTCCCTTGTGCGCGAAAAACCTGCCACCAACGCTGCCGGAACTGGAAGGATGGGTTGATCGGGAAAAACTGTACGGTTTCAGCGGCCGCTCACGCAAGCCACAGATGGCGCTGGCAAAACAGTTCGGGTTGATGGACTATGCTCAGCCCGCTGGCGGTTGCTGTTTTCTGACCGATGAGGCCTATTCCCGCAAGCTGGCCGATCTGTGGGAGTCGCGGGGTGCCCGGGAGTATGAGCTGGATGACATCATGCTGCTCAAGGTTGGCCGGCATCTGCGTCCCCGCCCCCATTTCAAGTTGATTATCGGCCGTGAAGAGGGTGAGAACAACTTTCTGCAGGGTTACCGGCACGCCTTCCCTCACCTCCGCATGGTCAGTCACCCGGGGCCGTTCACCTTGATAGATGGTGAGTTTGGTGCAGAAGACGTGGAGTTGGCGGCACGTATCATCGCCCGTTTCAGTGCCGGACGGAGTGCGGAGCAGGTGACATTGCAGCTGGTGGGCAGGGGTGGCTCGGAGCAGCTGCTGAAGGTCTCTCCCATGCCGGTGGCGGAGGTACGGGCGGAGTGGTACCTATGAGGGAGCGGCTGGACGCCCGCCGTCTTCTCTGCCCCTTGCCGGTCATCCGGACGCAGGATCGGGTCAGGACTCTGACAGCGGGCGACGTGCTGGAGGTTATCTGCACGGATCCGGGTGCTGCCAGCGACATCCCTGCCTGGTGTCGTATCAATGGCCACAAAGTGTTGCAGATCAGAGATGAAGGGGGAGAGTTGACCATCGTCATCGAAGTGGGTGAACCGGCTTGAGCGCTGGAGCCGGGATGCCGGCCGGAGAGGGTGAACGCTACCGGCAGATTCGCAAGGTCACGCTGATAGGATCCGCCATCGATCTGTTGCTGGCCATTGTCAAACTGGTGGCCGGTTTTGTTGGCCATTCCCAGGCGTTGATTGCAGACGGGGTCCACTCTCTCTCCGATCTGGCCACCGATTTCGTGGTGCTGTACGCGGCACGGCACTCCAGCCGCGAGGCCGACGAGAGCCATCCCTATGGGCATGGCCGGTTCGAAACCATTGCTACCGTGGCGTTGGGGGTGGCACTGATCCTGGTGGCCGCCGGCATCACCTGGGACGCCGTCGAGCGGCTGTTTCATCCCGAAGAGTTGCTGCATCCTGGCCTGCTGGCGCTGTTGGTTGCTGCCCTGTCGGTTGTATCCAAGGAGTGGATCTATCGCTATACCAAACGGCTTGCCGACCGCCTGCGCTCCCCCATGCTGGCGGCCAACGCCTGGCACAGCCGCACCGACGCCATCTCCTCTCTGATCGTCATCCTCGGGGTGGCCGGCAGCATGGCGGGGCTTCCCTATACAGATGCGCTGGCCGCAGCCGGCGTAGGGTTATTCATCGCCAGAATAGGCTGGGATCTGGCTCGGGAAAGCGTTCGCGAACTGGTGGATACCGGTCTCGAAGAGGAGCAGCTGAGTGAGATCCGCTCGACCATCCAGCAGGTGGATGGGGTGCGCAACATGCATGGGTTGCGTACCCGGCGAGTGGGATCGGACGTTCTGGTGGATGTGCACATCCTGGTCGATCCCTATCTGAGCGTCTCCGAGGGGCATCATATTGCGGAAGTGGTGCGTGTTCGCCTGCTGCATGAGCATGACGAGGTGAACGATGTGCTGATCCACATCGATCCCGAAGACGATGAGCAGCCGACGGAGAGCTACCGGCTCCCGATGCGCCGGGAGCTGCTGGAGCAGCTGCAACAGTGCTGGCGGGCTATTGCCGCGGCCCGGCAGATAGAGATGGTGACCCTCCACTATCTGCACAACTGTGTCCAGGTCGAGGTGATGCTTCCTCTTTCGGTTCTTGGTGAAGATTTTTCTGCGGCGGAGTTGGATACTCTCTTCAACAGCACGATTCGGGAGCTGGATGTGGTGGAACGGGTGCGGTTGACGTTCTGTTATTAACCCGGCAACAATATATGTCGCATTCAGGGCTCCAGGCAGGCGCCGGAACAAGGCGCAGTGGGCAGGCAA
>JALSRO010000157.1 GCA_026984715.1 Chromatiales bacterium
CATCCCGCGCGGCGGCGGTACCGGCTACACCGGCGGCGCGGTGCCGTTGCATGCCGACTCCGCGGTGATCAACACCGAGAAGCTGGACCGTCTCGGCGAGGTGGAGATGCGCACCCTGCCCGGCGTGCGGCGAGAGGTGCCCACCATCCGCTGCGGGGCCGGAGTGGTGACCCGCCGGGTGGCGGAACGGGCGGAGCGGAGCGGCTATGTGTTCGCGGTGGACCCCACCTCCCAGGACGCCTCCTGCATCGGCGGCAACATCGCCATGAACGCCGGCGGCAAGAAGGCGGTGCTGTGGGGCACCACCCTGGACAACCTGGTCTCCTGGCGTATGGTGACCCCTGATGGTGATTGGCTGGAGGTGGAGCGGATCGATCACAACCTGGGCAAGATCCACGAGCAGGAGGAGGTGCGTTTCCGCATCACCCGCTACGGGCCGGACGGGGAGCGGCCGCGTGGTGAGCCGGAGCTGCTGGTCATGCCGGGCGGCGAGCTGCGCCGCGCGGGGCTGGGCAAGGATGTCACCGACAAGTTCCTCGGCGGCCTGCCCGGGGTGCAGAAGGAGGGGTGCGACGGCCTCGTCACTTCCGCGGTGTTCCTGCTGCACCGCATGCCGCGTTTCATCCGCACCGTCTGCCTGGAGTTCTTCGATCCCGACCTGCACCGGGCGGTGCCTGCCATCGTCGAGACCAAAGAGTACCTGGAGAGCGAGGCCGGCGTGGTGCTGGCCGGGATGGAGCACCTGGACGAGCGCTATGTGCGCGCCATCAAATACAGCCCCAAGGCGCCGCGCCGCGAGCTTCCCCGGATGGTGCTGCTGCTGGATGTGGCTGGTGACGAAGAGGATGCAGTGGCAAAAGCGGCATCCGGTGCGGTCCGGCTCGCCAACCGGCGCGGTGCAGAGGGGTTCATCGCCGTGAGCGCCGAAGCACGTCATCGTTTCTGGCAGGATCGTACCCGCACCGCCGCCATCGCCGCTCACACCAACGCCTTCAAGATCAACGAGGATGTGGTGATTCCCCTGGAGCGCCTACCAGAGTACAACGACGGTATCGAGCGCATCAATATCGAACTCTCCACCCGTAACAAGCTGGAGATGATCGAGGCGGTGAGCGATTATCTCGGTTCCAATTCCGAGGAGCTTCAGCCGGCGGGGGGTTTTGGTGAGAGTGACGAGACGGCAGCCATAATGGCGGCCAAACAGCAGACCGCCATGGAACATCTGCAGCGGATAAGACAGCGCTGGAAGGCGTTGCTGGAAAATCTGGATGCACCGGCCGCACGACATCCGGAGCTGCTGGACGAAGCGGCGCGTGACTCCCTGCAATCGGATGACACCCTGTTCCGCCTGCTGCAGCGCCGCGACCTGCGCATCTCCTACCGGCGCGAGGTGGAGCGGCCGCTGAAGGAGATCTTCCTCGGCCGCGAGCTGGCCCCGGTACGCGGGCGGCTCGACGCCATCCACGCCGAACTGCGCGCCGCCCGGCTGTTCGTCGCCACCCACATGCACGCCGGTGACGGCAACGTGCACACCAACATCCCGGTCAACTCCAACGACTACCGCATGCTGCAGCAGGCGGAGCGGGTGGTGGAGCGCATTATGGCGCTGGCGGAATCGCTGGGCGGGGTGATCTCCGGGGAGCACGGCATCGGCCTGACCAAGATCCGGTTCCTGGCGCCGCAGGCGGTAGAGGCCTTCGCCCGCTACAAACAGAAGGTGGATCCGGAGGGCCGCTTCAACCGCGGCAAGCTGCTGCCCGGATCCGGCCTGCAGAACGCCTACACCCCGTCGCTGCGCCTGGTGGAGCAGGAGGCGCTGCTGCTGGAGGCGAGCGAACTGGGAGAGCTGAACAACGACATCAAGGACTGCCTGCGCTGCGGCAAGTGCAAACCGGTCTGCACCACCCATGTGCCGCGCGCCAACCTGCTCTACTCGCCGCGCAACAAGATCCTGGCCACCGGGCTGATCATCGAGGCGTTTCTCTACGAGGAGCAGACCCGGCGCGGCATCTCGGTGCGCCACTTCGACGAGCTAAACGACGTGGCGGATCACTGCACCATCTGTCACAAGTGTCTCGCCCCCTGTCCGGTGAACATCGATACCGGCGATGTCACCATCCGCATGCGCAACATCCTGCGCGAGCAGGGCAAGAAACGGCGCAACTTGGGCACCTGGATGTCGATGCTGTTCCTCAATCTGACCGATCCGCTGGCCATCCGGCTGGTGCGGAAGGGATTGGTGGAGTGGGGATACATGGCACAACGCGCCGCTCGCAGGGTAATCAGGTTTACCGGGGTGACAAGGGATGGGCTGGCGCCCCCTGCCACTACCGGCGCCCCGAAAATCCGGGAGCAGATCATCCACTTCATGGACAAGCCCATGCCGGCAGATCTGCCCTCCCGGACTCCACGCTCCCTGCTCGGTATCGAGGACAGGGAGATCGTGCCCATTCTGCGCCATCCGGCCAGGGCCGGCGAAGAGTCCGAGGCGGTGTTCTACTTCCCCGGCTGCGGTTCGGAGCGTCTGTTCAGTCAGATTGGAATGGCGACCATGGCGGTGCTCTATGACGCCGGTGTGCAGACAGTGTTGCCCCCGGGCTACCTCTGCTGTGGTTACCCCCAGAGTGCTGCTGGAGACAGCAAGAAGGGGACCAGTATCTCCGTCAACAATCAGGTGCTGTTCCACCGCATGGCCAACACGCTGAACTATCTGGACATCAAGACGGTGATCGTCTCCTGCGGCACCTGCATCGACCAGCTGCAGCACTACCGTTTCGACAAGATTTTCCCTGGCAGCCGCCTGCTCGATATTCATGAGTATCTGCTGGAGAAAGGGATCCGGATGAGGGGGAAGGGGGAGATGGCCTACCTGTACCATGACCCCTGCCACACCCCCATCAAGACAGATACGCCTCTCAAAGTGGTCTCCCGCCTGATGTCTCAGCAGGTGGTGCTCTCCGATCGCTGTTGTGGTGAGGCGGGTACCCTGGCCATCTCCCGGCCCGACATTGCCACCCAGCTGCGTTTTCGCAAGCTGGAGGAGCTGCGCGACGGGATCCGGCAGCTGACCGGTGAGGCGAAGGCTGCGGGTGCGGTGAAGATGCTGACCACCTGTCCCGCCTGCCAGGCCGGTTTGATGCGCTATACGGAGGATACCGGGATGGCGGTGGACTACGTGGTGGTGGAGCTGGCCGCCGAGCGGCTGGGGCGGGAGTGGCAGAGCCGTTTTGTCGAGGAGGTCACACACGGAGGTATCGAACGGGTGGTACTATAGTCGGGGTGCGGTCGGTCGAATGAGGAGAGAGTCATGTTCTTGAAACACGCAACTAGTGGTGATCTGGTAGAGATCGTCAATCTGTCGGAGTTGGTCGATCCCTTCCGGAAACAGGTGGCAGGGCGTTTCCATGCGGGGGAAGAGCTGCAGGAGACCGAGCTGTTCGACAAAGAGGATCTGCTGTTTCCTTCCGGGGAGTCGCTGCCCCG
>JALSRO010000158.1 GCA_026984715.1 Chromatiales bacterium
CCGCGACGATGTCCAGCGGCGGGTCGTGATCCAGGCCAACGTCCAGGGGCGCGACATGGGCAGCGTGGTGGCCGACATCAGAGAGGCCATCGACAGCCAGGTAGAGCTGCCGCCGGGCTACTCGGTGGATATCGGCGGCCAGTTCGAAAGCCAGCAACGGGCGCAGAAAAGACTCTCCATGGTGGTGCCGCTGTCACTGGCGCTGATCGCCCTGCTGCTCTATTTTGCGTTCAACTCGGTGGGACAGGCGCTGCTCATCCTGGTCAACGTGCCGCTGGCAGTCATCGGCGGCGTATTCTCGCTCTACATCTCCGGCCAGTATCTGTCGGTGCCCAGCTCCATCGGCTTCATCACCCTGTTCGGCGTGGCGGTACTCAACGGCGTGGTGATGGTGGAGAGCATCAACCAGCGCATCGCCGGCGGCCTGGCGGTGAACGAAGCGGTGTTCAGCGGCGCAACCTCCCGGCTGCGTCCGGTACTGATGACCGCCATCACCTCCGCACTGGGGCTGATCCCCATGCTGCTCTCCACCGGCGTCGGGGCGGAGATCCAGAAACCGCTGGCCACGGTAATCGTGGGTGGACTGCTGACCGCGACATTCCTGACGCTGTTCGTGCTGCCATCTCTTTATACCTGGTTCTCCAGAGGTAAACTGGCGGATATGCGGTAGGGAATCGTATATACCATGAGCAGCATCCCGAACCCACAGGGGTACCGTTGCGGCATACATCGTTGGGCGTGTTGCAGAACAGGAAACAGATGGTGAATAATCGCGGCTCAGACTGGCGCAAAATCATGAGAAAAGCGTTTGCGCAGCTGCCAATTGGATTTTTTCAAGGAGCCGAAAATGAGAAAAACCGTTTTTATCATCTTGCTTATGTTGACCCTGCCAGCTGCTGCCGCCGGGGAGGATCGAGCAGGATCTGTTGATGCTCTGATGGAGAAATCCGGGTTGAAGCATCAAATCGAGCAGATCCCCGCCCAGATGAGGCAGCAGATCGAATTAATGGAGCAGCAGGGTGGCCCGATGCCTCCGGATCGCAAGGGAGCGCTCATCAACACCATTCCGCAGGTCTATCACCCCCCGAAGCTGATTGGCGAGGTAGCACAAGGGGTGGAGCAGGAGCTAACGAAAGAGGAGCGAAAGCAGATTCTCGCCTTTCTCGACTCTCCCCTCGGACAGAAGGTGATAGCCGCGGAAAAAGCAATGGGATCACCGGATGCAATGATGAGGCTGGAGCAGGAGGGCCCTGAAATAACGGAACAGCTGATGAAAGACAACACCCGCCTGGCGCTTATCCAGTCACTTGACAAGGCCACCCGGGGAACCGACCAGGCTACCGATATCGCCCTCGCCACCGGACTGGCAACAGAGTATGCCATGATTACCCTGTCGGACATGCCGGAAAAACCCTCTTTTGAGGAGGTGAGAGAGTTCTACGAGCAGAACCGCTTGCCCATGAGGATGCAGATGGCGCAGATGATTACGGCCGGATACGCCATGAGCTACAAGGATCTGAGCAATGACGAGCTTACCGAGTACCTCTCCTTTGCCAACTCCGATGCCGGCCAGAGATATTTCCTTGGAATCGGCAAGGTAATGGCAAAGGTACTTACAAACGCCGCTGCCGAACTCGGCAGAAAGCTGGCCGAAGCCGAAAAGCAGCCCATCTGAAATGCTGTTGCGCTCACTCACATCCTCCTTGCCGGCATCCCGGTGGCGGGATCGGCACAGGAGAGGAGCGCTCCGGTTGCCACTCCTGCAGCCACCCTTTGCGGAACCTCCAATGCCCCCACCCCTATCCCGGAACTTGATTTCCCGCACCGGCAAACAGGCAAGTTCGAGGTGCAGGGGATAAATACGAATGGGACATGACCACAGTCACGACGTAGAGGCGATGGGCGACCGCCGCCTGGGGTGGGCCATCGCCATCAACATGCTGCTGACCCTGGCGCAGGTGGTGGGCGGCATCGTCTCCGGCAGTCTGGCCCTGATCGCCGATGCCCTGCACAACTTCAGCGATGCCGCGTCGCTGCTGATCGCCTGGGTGGCGCGCCGTATCGGCAGACAGCCGCCGGACCACTTCAAGACCTTCGGTTACAAGCGGGCCGAGGTGATCGCGGCGCTGATCAATCTGGTCACGCTGGTGATTGTCGGACTCTATCTGATCTACGAGGCGCTGTGGCGCATGTATGAGCCGCAGATCATCGAGGGGTGGACGGTAGTCATCGTGGCCGCGATTGCACTGGTGATCGACGTCGCCACCGCGATCCTGACCTACACCATGTCCAGGCAAAGCATGAACATCCGCGCCGCCTTCCTGCACAATGTCTCTGATGCGCTGGCCTCGGTCGGGGTCATTGTTGCGGGCAGCCTGATCCTGCTCTATGAGTGGTACTGGAGCGACACCCTCCTGACCCTGCTGATCGCCGGCTATGTACTCTACCAGGCAGCCACCATGCTGCCGCAGACCATCCACATATTGATGCAGGGAACCCCGGAAGGGATCTCCGTGGATGAGGTGATCGCCACCATGGAGCAGGTCGAGGGGGTTAGGAATGTCCACCATGTTCATATCTGGCAGCTGGACGAGCATGAAAACGCCCTGGAGGCCCATGTGGTGATCGCCGATTTCGCCGCTACCGAGCAGATAAAGAGCGCCCTTAAAAAAGGGCTCGAACAGCGCTTCGCCATCGCCCATTCGACCCTGGAGTTCGAGATCAACCACTGCAACAGGGTCTGCCGTTAATGTCCGGTTGCGGTTGTGAAATAGAGATCAGAAACCGGGAGGAGCGCCGCACGCTCATCGCACTTTTCGCCATCAACGGCGTGATGTTTCTGGCCGAGCTCGGCGCCGGAATAGTCGCCGACTCCACCGCCCTGATCGCCGACTCGCTGGACATGCTGGCCGACGCCTCGGTCTATGCCATCGCCCTGTACGCAGTGGGCAGGAGCCTGCGGCTGAAGGCAAGCGCTGCCCGCGTGAGCGGCATACTGCAGATACTGCTTGGGGCCGGTGTACTGTTCGACATTCTGCGCCGTACCATCACGGGCAGCGAGCCAGAGCCGTCATTCATGATCGTGGTCGGGCTGATCGCCCTGGCGGCCAACAGCGCATGCCTGCTGCTGATCCACAAACACCGCCACGGAGAGGTGCATATGCGGGCCAGCTGGATCTTCTCCAGAAACGATGTCATCGCCAACGCCGGAGTCATTGCCGGTGGTGTGCTGGTCAGCTATCTGAACTCGTCCTGGCCAGATCTGGTTATCGGTCTGATGATTGCGGTGATTGTCGTGCGTGGCGGGATCCATATAATCAAGGATGCCAGCATGACAATGGCAAACCGGGTTGGCGGCTGACGTGATAGAGTACCGGAATGAACCGACAACAGTTACTTGCCGAAGAGTTTGCCTTGCAGCCGGATCTTGTTTATCTGAATCATGCTGCCGTAGCTCCCTGGCCACAGCGCACCTG
>JALSRO010000159.1 GCA_026984715.1 Chromatiales bacterium
CAGGAACGGATGAAACAGGCCGATGGCGTTGGAGCCACCGCCGACACAGGCCACCAGTGCATCCGGCAGCCGTCCGGTCTGTTGCAGACACTGCTCGCGCGCCTCGCGGCCGATGATGGCCTGGAAATCCCGCACCATGGCGGGATAGGGGTGCGGCCCGGCCACGGTACCAATGATATAAAAGGTGTCATCCACGGTGGTCACCCAGTCGCGCATCGCCTCATTCATGGCATCCTTGAGAGTTCGCGAACCGGAGGTCACCGGTACCACCTCGGCACCCAACAGACGCATCCGGTAGACATTGATGGCCTGACGGCGGATATCCTCCTCGCCCATATAGATCACGCACTCCAGCCCGAACCGCGCCGCCACGGTAGCGGTCGCCACGCCGTGCTGACCCGCGCCGGTCTCGGCAATCACCCGGCGCTTGCCCATCCGTTTCGCCAGCAGCGCCTGGCCGATGGTGTTATTCACCTTGTGCGCGCCGGTATGGTTGAGATCTTCCCGCTTCAGATAGATCTGCGCACCACCCAGCTC
This sequence comes from Chromatiales bacterium, assembly GCA_026984715.1. Taxonomy (GTDB): domain Bacteria; phylum Pseudomonadota; class Gammaproteobacteria; order Thiohalospirales; family Thiohalospiraceae; genus DRMK01. Next base: position 538 of record JALSRO010000159.1, read on the forward strand.
CCGCGACCAGCGTTCCGCGTGATAGAGGGGAGAGGGACGCCCGACATACTGACGCAGATCACGGTCGAATTCGGCAACGAAATCGGGATCCCGCACATGGCGTTCATAGGCCTGGCGCAACTCATCCACCGGCCCCATCAGGGTTTCGGCGATAAAGCGGCCTCCGTAAGGACCGAAGTGACCACCCGCATCCGGGAAGTCGGCATAGTGTATGTCAGTCATCTAAATCCTGGGTTTTGCTCGATTTACGGGACAATTGTAACTATTTACCTGCGGGGGTGTTAACAACTATTAACCCGGCAACAGTATATATCGGATTCAGCCATAGCCAGTCGCTGAATATCATGGGGTCAGAGAGTTCAGGCGGGCACCGGACCTGCGTTCCAGCACGCTGGACAGCGATCTCCGAGTATCACGAGTGCGAGGATACAGCGGAGCGAACTCGACGAGGGAGCGACCCTTGCCTGCGGCACCGCGCCTTGTTCCGGCGCCTGCCTGAATCTCTGAAAGCGATATATGCCGTATCGCGTCAAGAAGGATATGTCGCCATTCCAGGCTCACCATACCAGTATCCGTTGCAGTAGTTCTCTCCCACACTCTTCTGCAACCGTTTCCGAGCATCTTCCGCCTTGGCATCACCCTGCAAGACATCGTGAAAAGCGGCGATGACTTGCTCCATATGGCGGGACTGGGGCGACAATCGCACGACATCGACCCCCAGCTGTACGAACTCCGGCAGAGCAGTCAGCAGGTTGCATACCAACCCTGACTGGGTCTGGATCCCGTTAAGGGTGAGGAACTGCTCCCCTTCCTGAGTCTTCAGCTGCAGGCCGTCAGGATAGTCGCCGCAGCAGAGCTTGCAGTCATCCTTGGGAAGATTGCGGTTACGAGCGGTGAAACAACGCGCCGAGAATGCCAGCGGCATCCGCCCATAGGCGAACACCTCAGTCTCAAGCCCGTTGGGGCGAAGTTGCTGCATCTGCGCCAGAGTCTCTCTGGAGAGCTCCATGGGCATCACCCAGCGCCGCGCGCCCAGATCGGCCAGCAGCTCCAGCGTGGCATGGTTATAGGTGTGGATATGGGGACCGGCAACGAATGGGTGCCCCGCCTCAGCAACGGCGGACACGGCAGCCATGTCGTTGGCCTCCACCTGGTACTCCCCGTTGGCAACGATACGGCGCATGGCGCGCAACTCCGATTCGGCTTCCATCAGCGTCAGCGTGGAGAGCACCACCTCCTTTCCAGCCGAGGTCAGGGTTCGCGCCAGCGCCTGCCAGTCGGCCAGGGTCAAGGTTCGTCGTTTGGAGCATACTGTCTCACCAAGATAGACGATCTCCACGGGCAGCCGAGCCACCCGCTTGTAGAAATCGAAAACCTCCTCTCTCGACCAGAAGTAGAGCAATGGTCCCAATGCAAGTTTCATTCTGTTCCACTATTCCCGTAAGTTGGTGCCGGATGCCGTCAGCTTTTGGTGAAACCGCTTTTTTCAACGATCGGCTCACTGCCAGGCACGGTCCAGGGCCCCCAGTGTATGGGTGGTGCCTTCGGAGACGCGATCCAGCTGGGTGACCCACTCGGAGTGCGGTGCATAGCCGTCCGGATCAGCAAGACAGGCATCCAGTGCCTTGCGCATCACCTGAGTGACCTGTTTTACGTAGGCAGGGCTACGCTGCCGCCCCTCGATCTTGAGCGCCACCACCCCCGCCTTCAGCAGCTCTGGCAAGCGATCCAGCAAGCTCAGACTGGTGGGCTCCTCGATGGCATAGTCCACCCTGCCATTGACCTCGAAGCGCCCCTTGCACAGAACCGGATAGCCGGCACTCTCGCCCGGCTGGTAGGAATCGATCAGTACCCCATTGAGCCGTGAACGGCGTCCACTGGCATCCTCCTCCCAGCGCACCGCCCTGGCGGGAGAGCACGCACCGCAGGTGTTGGGGGACTCACCGGTGACATAGGAAGAGAGCGCACAGCGCCCTTCGACCATGACACACAAACTGCCGAATCCGAACACCTCGACCTCCACATCGGTATTCTCGATCAGGCGGGTGACCTGGGAAAAAGACAGCACCCGCGGCAGAACCACCCGTTGGATGCCAAACTGGCGCTGGTAGAAGTTGATAGCCTCATAACTGGTCGCCGACCCCTGTACCGACAGATGCAACCGCAGATCGGGATGGCTTGCTGCAGCGTAGCGCAACAGGCCGGGATCGGCCATGATGAGCGCATCGACATCCAGCGAAGCGGCGAGATCCACTGCGCGGGTCCATTGGGACCAGTTCTCCGGCTGCGGGAAGGTATTGAGCGCCAGCAGCACCTTGACGCCGCGTTCATGAGCATACTGGATCCCCTTGTGTGCAGCTCCCTCATCGAAATTCAGCCCGGGAAAATTACGCGCATTGGTCGCATCCCTGAACCCCATATAGACCGCATCCGCACCGCTGTCCACCGCCGCCTTCAACGCAGGCAGACTACCGGCGGGACAGACCAGTTCCACCCTCTTCACCCCTTCTCTGCTACCTGACATCAGCTACCACCCTCGTCTGTTTGGGAACCTTCCCCTGCCGGGTACCACGCCTCGCAAGCTCTTTCTCGATACCGTTCAACACCCGCCATTTCCACGCACACCAGTACGGAGCCAGCAGCAAGGGGGGACGTGCCGTCCCGGTAAGCCGATGATAGATCACTTCCGGGGGTGTCATCTCGATTAGATCGGCCACCACGGCGATATACTCCTCGAAGCGCCACGGCAGATACTCTCCGCGACGCCACTCGGCAGCCAGGCGGGTACCCCTCACCACATGCAGCGGATGCAGCTTGAGCCCCTCGACACCCTCCTCCAGCACACGTCGCAGAGTGGTCCTCATGTGGAACGGCTCTTCGCCCGGCAACCCGACGATGAGGTGGGTACAGACCGGCAGGCCCCGCTCCCGTGCCGC
>JALSRO010000160.1 GCA_026984715.1 Chromatiales bacterium
TGGTGAGCATCATTGCCCTTACACCGCTTGACCTGGCGTTGGCCGCAGTGTTGGTCATGGTGCTCGCAGCGCTCAGCTGGATGTTGCGCCTGGGGGTGGGGAGGCAGCTACTGGTTGCTGCCCTGCGGACTACGGTGCAGCTGCTGCTGATCGGCCTGGTGCTCAAGGCGCTGTTCGAGAATGTCCATCTGGCATGGCTCGGGGTGGTATCGTTGAGCATGCTGCTGCTGGCGGGGCGTGAGGTGATGGTGCGCCAGAAGCGTCGCTTCCGCGGTTGGTGGGGGTTTGGTCTCGGAACCCTTGCGATGTTTGTCTCCTCATTCGTCGTGACCATTCTGGCGCTGACGGTGATTATCGACAACCAACCGTGGTACCTGCCTCAATATGCCATTCCCTTGCTGGGGATGCTGCTCGGGAATACCATGAACGGAATCAGTCTGGGGCTCGATCAGCTAACCCGGGCTGCCTGGGAGCAGCGTGAAGTCATCGAGCAGCGACTGTTGCTGGGTGGCAGTTGGAGAGAGGCCATCGGGGACATCCGTCGGGAAGCGATGCGAGTGGGGCTGGTGCCCATCATCAATGCCATGGCGGCCGCCGGTATCGTCAGTCTGCCCGGAATGATGACCGGCCAGATCCTCGCGGGTGCTGCGCCGGTAATCGCGGTGAACTACCAGATTCTGATAATGTTCCTGATTGCCGCCGGAACCGGGTTTGGTACCATGGTGGCGGTATCAATGGGTGCGCGGCGTCTGTTCGATAGACGTCACCGCCTCTGCCTGGGGCGGCTGAAATGAGGCAATACTCCTGTTTGCTGCGGAAAAGTGCTTTCCTGCAGTTCGGAAAGGCTGTGTGCAGCGGTAAACTTCCGTTTTTCTCTTTGAATCGGCTTGTTTCAGGGGCGATCTGAGTGGTTGAACAGAACATTGGCCATTTGCCGGGTGGTTCGCCGTGAGTATCGAATCACGCCTCTACTGGCGTTGCAGACGCGGGATGCTGGAGCTGGATCTTCTGCTGCAGGGGTTTCTCGATCGGCACCTCTCGCAGCTGACGAGAGCGGAGTGTGCCCTACTGGAGGGGCTGCTGGAGTATCCCGACCAGGAGCTGATGGAGTATCTGTTAGGCCGGGCGGTACCGGCGGACCAGGAGGTGGCGGGACTTGTCGCAAAGATCCGCACCACTACATATTGAGTTGCGGCCCTCCCGGCTGTTTGCAGGGGTACTGCTGGTGATACATGGCGGGGCCGTGGCCATCGTGCTGGCGATGCCGTCGTTTCCCTTGGCGGTACATGTTTTTCTGGCGGTGCTGTTGTCGGTATCGGCTTACCGTACCATTTCCCGCTGGGCGTTGCTCAGCGCCCCGCAGGCTGTCACTGCGCTGGTTTGGGACGATGCCGGTGAGTGGCTGCTGAAGCTCGCCGGGGGAGAACAGGTGGCGGCACAGCTGCTTCCCGGCACTTTCGTCTCACCGCGGCTGGTGGTGCTCAATCTGCTTTCCCGGTCTCCGGAAGTGGGGGCGGTGCGGGTGCGAAAAAGGTTCCCGGTTGTGGTTGCGCCCGACTCAGTCGATCGGGATACCCTGCGCCGTCTGCGGGTGCGGCTTCGAATCCATGGTCTCAGGGAGACAGAATAGTGTCGCGGGGAGGCCGGGTATCATCCGGCTCGGGGTAATCCAGGGTGTAGTGCAGGCCGCGGCTCTCCTTGCGCGCCATGGCGCAGCGTACGATCAGTTCGGCGACCACCACTAGGTTGCGCAACTCAAGCAGGTCACTGTTGATGCGGAAGTTGCCATAGTACTCCCCGATCTCTCTGCTGAGCAGATCGATACGGTGCATGGCTCGTTCCAGACGTTTGTTGCTGCGGACGATACCCACATAGTCCCACATGAAACGGCGCAACTCATCCCAGTTGTGAGTGACGACGATCTCCTCATCGGAGTCGGTGACGCGGCTCTCATCCCAAGGGGGGAGATCGCCGGGGAGCGGGATATGTTTCAGCTGTTGCAGGATATCCCCGGCGGCGGCAGCCGCAAACACCAGACACTCCAGCAGAGAGTTACTGGCCATGCGGTTGGCTCCGTGCAGACCGGTGAAGGCGACCTCCCCGGCGGCATAAAGTCCCGGGATATCGGTACGGGCGTGGAGATCGGTCACGACACCTCCACAAGTATAGTGCGCCGCGGGTACCACCGGAATAGGCTCCCGGGTGATATCGAACCCGAATGCCAGGCAGCGCTGGTAGATGTTGGGAAAGTGCTGCTCGATGAACTCGGCGGGTTTGTAACTGATGTCCAGCAGTACATATTCCAGTCCATGGCGCTTCATCTCGTGATCGATGGCTCGGGCGACGATATCGCGGGGCGCCAGTTCCGCGCGGTGGTCGAAGCGTTTCATAAAAGGGGTCCCATCCGGCAGCAGTAGCCGTCCTCCTTCACCTCGTACCGCTTCACTTATCAGGAAGGATTTTGCCTTTGGATGGTAGAGGCAGGTGGGGTGGAACTGGTTGAACTCCATGTTGGCCACCCGGCACCCCGCCCGCCACGCCATTGCCAAACCGTCGCCGGTGGAGAGATCGGGGTTGGTGGTGTAGAGGTAGACCTTGCTGGCCCCACCAGTAGCCAGCACCACGATGCGGGAGCGGAAAACCACCACCTGGTCGTTCATCCGATCCAGTACATAGGCGCCGAGCACACGCTGCCGGTTCTGCCCCAGCTTGCTGCCGGTGATCAGATCTACCGCCATGTGGTGTTCGAACAGGGCGATATCCGGGTGTTTGCGAACCTTCTGTTCCAGGGTGGTCTCAATGGCATGACCGGTGGTATCGGCAGCATGAAAGATGCGGCGATGGCTATGGCCTCCCTCGCGGGTCAGGTGGTAGTGAGGTGTCCCCCCTTCGGAAGCGCTCTCCCGGGTAAAGGGCACCCCCTGCTCTATGAGCCACTGAATGCTTTCCCGCCCATGTTCGACGGTGAAGCGAACCGCCTCCCTGTTGCAGAGTCCGGCGCCGGCATTGAGGGTGTCCTGGATGTGGGATTCGATGGAGTCCCGGTCGTTGCCCATCACGGCAGCGATTCCCCCCTGAGCCCACAGGGTGCACCCCTCTTTCAGTGCACCTTTGGAGAGGAGTGCGACACGGGCTCTCCCGGCAAGGCGCAGGGCGAGAGAGAGGCCAGCGGCACCGCTGCCGATGATGAGGACATCATAGAGGTGTTGTGGAGGGGAGCTGTTTGCAGTGTTCATAGCAAATAAACAATAATAACAATGTGAAAATCTTCACACTACTGGCGAACTATAACTTAACCGCAATGTCATATCGAACAAATGCAGCAGAGACCTGCGAGCAAGGGCAGGGGTGAATGGGGGAGGCTAACAGCGATGCACTGCTGGTGGAGCGTGTGCAGAAGGGGGATAAAAAGGCCTTTGACATCCTCGTTCGCAAATACGAGCACAAGCTGGCGAAGCTGATCTCACGTTA
>JALSRO010000161.1 GCA_026984715.1 Chromatiales bacterium
CCTGTGGGTCGACCGATAGAATCCATTGGCCGCTGCTGCCGGAGGAGAAGGAGTAGTTGCCGCTGAATGCTCCGCCATAACTGCAATAGATGCTGTTTTCCAGATGTTCTCTGGCCTCGCCGTTGGCGGGGAGGGTCGCACTCCTTCCATCGGCAGTTCCGGCGCTGGCGAGGATATCGGCGATCTCCGTATCGAAATCGGCGGAGGTGAAGTCCACTGCGGACCACCCTTTCGCCGCCGTTTTGACGGCATCGGAGATCATGATACCGTTGCCGGGGTTGCCATCCTGATCCAACGCCAAAAGAAAGCGCGCGATATTCTGGACCCAGGGGGTGGTGGTGCTGGCAGTGGTGGTCAGATCCAGATTGACCGGGGTCACGATGGCCTGGCCCTCTGCTCCTCCCAGGGTGACTCCACCGATCGCAAAGGTCACCGTCTCGCCCTGCTGGAACTCGAATCGGCCGCGGGAATCGGTAGTGCCGGAGCGGCTGGGGGTGTGGTAATCCAGATTGGTCACGGCACTGTCCAGGAACCGCCCGCTGAGTATCTTCTGCTGCGTCTGGTCTGCGGGGCCAAAGATGGGCAGATCGTTTCCGTCACATCCGCTGGACAGAGCTGCGCTCATCAGCAGCCAGAGGAGGGGGTATCTATTCCGATTCATGGTCATCCTGTTTCAAATGGTGCAGATTCTGTGGTCTGGCGGCAACAAAGTAATGTGGTTGATTTGCAACCACTAATGTATAGTATAACGCAGCTGGCGGAGCACGGTCGCTTTATCGCGGTTACGGATGTGTTGCTGCCGGTCGAACATGGATTTGATAAAGACAAACTTCAGGAGTAGTGATTGGATGAAAAGTAGAGTCATGCGCATCCTCCCCGCGGCAGTGTTGGCTGCTGCCTTTGCAGCTCCGGCCAGTGCCGATCTGGACAGCCGCACCTATTTCGTGCCGGCGATCTCCTATGTGGGGGCCGATGCCGATCGGAAGGCGCCAGGAAATGACATGGCCGATGACAATGTCGGTCTGCAGCTCGGATTGGGGAAGGCTCTCAATCAGCGCTGGAACATGGAGTTCAGCTTGGTAGGTGATATTCTCAACCGTACCAGCGGCAATGACAAGTTCGAGCAGGTCGGTCTGCTGATCGATGGCCTGTTCTTCTTCAGCCGCAACCCCGGATTCTCTCCCTATGCTGTCATCGGTGCCGGCGCCTTGAACACCGAGTTCGCAGGTAACGGCAGGAATACCAATCCCATGGCCAATATCGGCCTTGGTTTCATGCGCCAGGTGAGTCAGGGTGGCACCAAACTGCGCTTCGACGCCCGTTATCGCATCGACCAGGACGAGAGAAGCATTCCGGCACACGAACAGTTCGAAGATTGGCTGGTGAATCTGGGGCTGGCTATTCCGTTCGGCGCCGCTCCCCAGCCGGAACCTGCGCCTGCTCCCGAGCCGGTTGCCGAGGCTGCACCTGCCGCACCTGCTGCTCCGGTGGTGGTGGACAGCGATGGTGACGGGGTCCCCGATGCCAGTGACGCCTGTGCCGGAACGCCTACAGGGGCCAAGGTGGATGCCAAGGGGTGTGAATTGGACAGTGATGGGGACGGAGTGGTGGACAGCAAGGACAGTTGTCCCGGAACCGCCGCGGGCGTCAAGGTCGATGTCAAGGGATGCAAGATTCCAGAGGTGGTCGTCCTTCATGGTGTCAACTTCGCTACCGGCTCTGCCAGGCTGCTGCCAGAGTCACTTTCGGTTCTGGACGAGGTGGCTGCGACCCTGCTGAAACATCCCGAGATGGTGGTCGAAATTGCCGGATATACTGACAATACCGGTTCCAGGGCCTTCAACGAGAGGCTTTCCTACAGAAGGGCCAAGTCGGTACGCAGCTATCTGATTACCAAGGGTGTTGCCCCCGGTAACCTGGTTGCGAAGGGGTATGGTCCGGCCAATCCGGTCGCCAGTAACAGCACTGCCGAGGGGCGTGCGGAAAACCGTCGTGTAGAGCTGCACATAATCAGCAAGTAACACCACGATCCGAGCGGTATTCATTCGGCCACGGTGACTTCTGTTGCCGTGGCCTTTTTTATTGACCCGGCAACAAGTTATGTCGCATTCAGGGCTTCAGGCAGGCGCCGGAACAAGGCACGGTGCGCAGGCGAGAATCGTTCCCATGTCCAGGTTGCTCCTGTGCTTCCTTGCACCCGCGACACTCGGATATCCCTGTCCCGTGCGCTGCATTACCCCATCTTGCTGCAGAGTGGCTGCATGCCTTGCTGCGAAGCAGCGCCCCACGGCGTCTTGCGCCTGACCGTCCAGGCACCCGCCGATTCTTGCTTTACTATCGTTGGTCTTGGTGTATGCTGTTTCCACAACTGCAACGGAGGATGCTGAATGGGCGCGGCCATTTCCGGGGTACGTCAACTTCTGTTCGATCTCTATTCCGAGGCGCTGCGGGCGGTGGAGGGGCGGCGTCTGGTACGGGATTATTTGCGCTCCCGCTCCATGTCGGCGCCGGTAGTCGTGGTTGCCATTGGCAAGGCTGCAGTGAGTATGGCGTGGGGAGCAGTTGATGCTCTGGGAGGTGGTATCAGCCGGGGGCTGGTGATCACCAAGAGGGGGTACTGTGGCCCGTCATCCCCTTTCCCCTGTCTGCAGGCGGGGCATCCGATACCCGATGCAGGAAGTCTGGCAGCGGGTGAGCAGCTGTTGGAGCTCATCTCATCCACATCTGCCGATGCGCAGTTTCTGTTTTTGATCTCCGGTGGCAGTTCGGCGCTCGTGGAGCTGCTGCCCGAAGGGATGTCTCTGGCAGATCTGGAGAGGGTAAACAGCTGGTTGCTGGGATCGGGGCTGGATATTGCAGCCGTGAATACCGTCCGCAAACGGATCTCCCGTATCAAGGGGGGGAGGCTGGCCGAAGTGGTGAATGGGCGCGATGCGCTGAATCTGATGATTTCCGATGTGCCGGGAGACACCCCTGCCACCATCGGTTCCGGCTTGCTGGTTCCGGATGGATCCACCGATATACTCGAGGCGGCAACATTGCCGCGATGGCTCCACGAGCTGATCAGCCGCTCTCCGCCACTGCCCACGGCATCCTGTTTCCGCACCATCGAGAATGTGATTCTTGCAGGTAATCGCCATGCACTGGAGGCGGTTGCAGCGGCGGCCAGTGGGTTGGGGCTTTCCATCCACCTGCACCCCGAGCCGTTCGAGGGGGATGCCGTCCTTCTGGGTAGGGCTTTTGCGCGTCAGGTGATGCTGGGCTCTACCGGCCTCTATCTGTGGGGAGGGGAGAGTACGGTGGTTCTGCCCTCGACACCAGGGCGGGGTGGGAGGAACCAGAGTCTGGCATTGGCGGCTGCGCAGCAGCTGGCGGGCAAGGAAGGGATTCTGTTCCTTTCAGCCGGAACCGATGGCAGTGATGGTCCAACGGAGGATGCTGGTGCCCTGGTGGATGGT
>JALSRO010000162.1 GCA_026984715.1 Chromatiales bacterium
ACCGCCATCTCCCCCTTGTCGTCGATAAACTCAAAGGGGGGCCAGTTGGCCGCGCTTCCCACCCGGACTGTTTCATGCTCAGCTATCCATCGTTGCTCCGGACCGGTCAGAGGAACCTTGCTTGGCCCCTTTTCCTGTACCAGGTAACCAGGCAGCCAACGGTTTACCAGATGCCTGCGCTCCTGTGCCGAGATGGCGGCGATGCCTCTCTCGATCTCTTGCAGAACCCCCTTTCGGCCCTTGGCCACGGCTGCCCGTACTTCCACCTGGAACAGTGGATCCGGAATCACCCCGCTCTTGCCCCTGATACCGACCTTCAGCAAGGCAAGCTCCGCCGAAGGGACATCGCTAACGAAAGCGTCGATTTCGTTACGGGCCATGGCGATGGCCATCTTTTCAGCAGTATCGAATGCGATGACTCTGGCACCGGGTTGCCTCTTCCGGAGGGGGGGGATCAGCGGTGGGTAGGTTCCGATCCGGGATTTTCCAAGTTGTTCAAAGGAGTTTCTGCTGCCATCGAGGCGGTAGTAGAGCTTGGCCGGGACAGTGAAAAAAGGTGCGCTGAAATCCAGGGTGCGGGCTCTGCTATTGGAGTAGAACAGCATCCCCTGGATGTCCGCCCGGCCTTGTTGAACATCGGCTATCGACTGTGCCATGCTGCCGAGCCGGAAGCGAACCGGGTGTCCGCTCTTTTCTGACCAGAGGCGCCAGAATTCCACAATCATGCCGCTGGGTCTGCCATCGGCGTCCCGCATGCTGACGGACGCCATATCGTCAGGCGCGGCTATGGTGATGGTGCCGCTGTTTGCCCCACTGGCGGCTGCAGGCAGTACCATTGCCAGTTGTATCAATCCGGCGACGATATATATCGTATTCAGCCGTGGCGTGCCGGTTCGCAACAAGGCAGCCCATCGCCGCCGTAGCCACTCGGCAACGAGATGGGGTAACGCAGCCTGCGGGCCGGCACGCCGCGGCCTGCCGTTGAATATCATAGGGGCAGGGGCTTCAGGGAGGCACCGGCCCTGCGTTCCAGTGCGCTGGACAGGATGTCCGAGTGTCGCGAGTACGGGGGTGTGCTGGAGCGATCTTGGCGAGAGAACGGCCCTCGCCTGCGCGCTACGCCCTGTTCCGGCGTCTGCCTGAAGCCCTGACTGCGACATATGTCGTTGCCGTGTTGATAACGCTATCACCAACAGCCGTTTGGTGGTGTTCATCCTCTGGGTACGCTTTTTCCGCTCATGTTGGCGGGATGGTTCTGCATGGTGCCCCTCCTCTGGACAGGTGATGGCGCATCAACGATAAACAATATTATTGAGTTGTAGGGCTCCCGATTCTGGACCAATAGCCTGGCCATGGCAAGTGTTTGGAATGTGTCGATTTTATGTCAAACGTGTCTGGAGCGTTTCCAGAAGCGGTGCGGCATCTTTCGCCGAATCGTGGCCGGTGATGGTTTCTCCGTGATACAGTGAGTTGGTTACGATGGTGGGCGGGGTTCCATGCGGTTGCCAGATAACCAAGGGAGGTGCTGTAGTGAGATACATGAAATTTATGGTGTTGTTGTTCCTGGGGTATCTGCCCCTGATGGCGTTTGCAGAAGAGGGTTCCTCAACCTATGACCGTGTCAGTCTGGGGGTGTCCGCCGGCAGGGAGGTGGAGAACGATACGCTGGTTGCGCTCCTCTACTATCAGCGACAGGGGCGTAATACCGCTGAAGTCGCCGATCGCGTGAACCGGGCAATAGCATGGGGTGTGGAGCAGGCCCGGCAGGTGGAGGGTGTCAAGATACAGACGCTGGACTATCAGACCTATCCTGTCTACGAGGATGGAAAACTCACCGGTATCTGGCGGGTTCGTCAGTCACTTCGACTGGAGAGCAGGAGGGTTTCCACTCTCAGCCAGCTGTTGGGAGAGCTGCAGGAGAAGCTGGCGATTCAGCACATCGGTTACCGGCTTTCGGATGAGAGGCGTCGTGAAGCGGAGGATGCGCTCACCGAAAGAGCGATATCGCGCTTCAGGCACAAGGCGATGCTGGTGGCACAGCAGTTCGGAGCCAGCGATTTTCGCATCGTGTCGATCAATATTTCATCTTCCGGTTCCCATGGGCGGCCGATGCCGATGATGCGGGTAATGGGCGCCATGGAGTCGAAAACTGCCGCCGCTCCGGTACTGGAAGCGGGAGAGCAGAGGGTTCAGGTCGGCATCGATGGGGTGGTGGAGCTGGTAAGGGAGTAGCGGGCCCGGTCGTTACTGTGCAGACCGAGCTGTCTGGCTCTACCCTGGCTGCCGGTTCATCCAAAATAGTCCGGCTCGTTGCCCGGTTTCCACTTGATGTTGCAGCCGAGGCTGGGAGTCTGGTCGGCGGGAACCGGCTTGCCGGCCAGCAGGGCATCCACGGCGGCGCGCAGATCCTTGCCGGTAACCGGAAGTTCATTGCGTGGCCGGCTGTCGTCGAACTGGCCGCGGTAGACCAGTTTGCGTTCGGTGTCGTAAAGAAAGAAGTCCGGGGTGCAGGCAGCGCGGTAGGCCTTGGCAACCGACTGATCTTCGTCATACAGATAGGGAAAGGTATAACCGGCCTGTTTGATTTCCTCCACCATTTTTTCCGGGCTGTCGGCAGGATAGTTGTCCGCATCGTTTGAGTTGATGGCCACCACGGCCAGCCCTTTGGACCGGTAGTTGCGGGTGAACTCTGCCAGCGCCTCCCGGATATGGATGACGTAGGGGCAGTGGTTGCAGATGAATACCACCAGCAGTGCGGGTGCGTCCTTGAAATCAGCCAGCGTCTTGTGTTCCCCGGTGAGGGGCTCCAGCAGGTTGAAATCGGGGGCCGGGGTGCCCAGCTCCTGCATTGTTGAAGGGGTTCTTGCCATGGTTATCTGTTCTCCTCGATGATTATCAATGCTTCGTCCGGGTTGACGCTGTCACCCTTGCTGACGTTGATGGCGCTGACTGTGCCGGATACCGGTGCCTGGATTTCGGTTTCCATCTTCATTGCCTCGGTAACCAGCACCGGGTCGCCCGCCGCTATCCTGTCCCCCTCCTTTACCAGCACCTCGACGACGGTGCCGGGCATGGAGGTGGTGACATGGCCCGGTTCGGTTGCGCGGGGACGACCTCCCTGGGCCGGGTTGGTTTGCGCGTTCTCTTCGGTGGCGCCGGGTTCATCCAGCGCCTCCACCATGATCTCTTCCGGTATGCCGTCGACAGTGAGAAACAGCGGACGACGGTGGTTGGTGCGGTGCCCCGAGCCGGTTACCTTGATGTGGTAGGTCTCGCCGTGCAGGGTGATATTGAACTCGGTCGCCGGGCTGCTTCCCCTCTCGCGGCCGGGAGGCGGTTCCAGTGGCTCCGGCGCCAGGGTGCCGGTGGCACGCTGTTGCAGGAATTCGCGGCCGATATCGGGGAACATGGCGTAGGTGAGTACATCCTCTTCCGATTCGGCCAGGGAGCCGATCT
>JALSRO010000163.1 GCA_026984715.1 Chromatiales bacterium
GAGGTTCTGGCCGTAATCTTCACCACGACAAATCTGAATGACTCCGATAGTGTGCTTGGCAATTCAGGAACCACTTATGGAAATAGCCCGGATCGGGGATACGAACCTAATGATGAAGAATACAGTAATCTGCCCCTCCCGAAATCTTGGTGGGCTACCAATTATTCCAATGCGGGATTTATCGATCAGGCCCGGGTGATAACTGCGGCTCCTGTTCCGGTTCCTGCGGCTTTGTGGCTATTCGGTTCGGCTCTTCTTGCGATGGTTGGAATCGGGCGGAGGGGAGGCATGACCCCCGCTAGTTGATGTGAGTCGTTTATAGCTTGTTCCCCTATCTGCCGTGGGCGACTGAAGTGTGTAGATGCCCATCGGGAGGAGGAAGTGTGTCCCGGCCGGTTTCGGATGCCGGCCGGGCGATGATGTGAATATCGCATTCGGCCGAGGTGTGCCGGTTCGGGGCAGGGCAGCCCGTCATCGCCGCGTGGGGTGGCGTAAACCGCAATCCGGCATGTTTTGGCCCTGTCTAATATCATCCGACATCGTAGGGTAAAGGGGTTCAGGCAGGCGATGCCTCTTTCCCGGTCAAATATTGCGCCTCCGAGCTGATGTCCCCATCGAGCCTCGAGCGACGCTTCTTCAGACATCCAGGGCTGTTGAAAAGCTTTTTTGCGCTGTGTCCGTGGTGCGCATGGGTGCGCCGTTACGTTCGGTGGTGTCAAGCCGTTGAATACCAGAAGGAGGGGGGATTTGCTTTCCCCTACCTGCGGTGGAAAATCTGTTTCCCGGGAGAACTACATCCTCACATTGTGGCAACATGCCATCTCTCTTTGTAAACTCTCTGCATGTTTTACCCTGAATCTGCGTGTTTCAGGGTTGTTTCGGAGCTGTCGTGGCGGGTATGGTAGACCGGCTCTTTGACTCGAAATGCGGAGGGGGCTCTGGAAAATCCAACCGATATCCACTGGATGCAGCATGCTCTGGAGCTTGCCCGTGACGCCGAGTGTCATCGGGAGGTTCCGGTCGGTGCTGTACTGGTGCAGGAAGGGGTGGTCGTCGGAGAGGGATGGAACCGGCCGATTTCGGCCTGTGATCCCACCGCCCATGCGGAGGTCGTGGCGTTGCGCAGTGCCGCGTCGGCCGTGGGTAACTACCGTCTGCCCGGTACTACGCTGTATGTGACGCTGGAGCCCTGCGCCATGTGTGCCGGGGCGATTATCCATGCCCGTATGGCAAGGGTGGTGTTCGGAGCCCGTGATCCCAAGGGTGGCGCCGCGGGCAGCGTATTTGCGTTGCTCGGTACTGAGCGGCTCAACCACCGTGTCGAGGTGGAGGGTGGGGTGTTGGAGCAGGAGTGCGGCGAGCTGCTGCGCAATTTTTTCCGGCGCAGACGGGGCTGAGCCACTCTTCCCGTTCTACTCAACCCCTGTGGCCATACCCAGGATGGAGCCAGTCTCTTTTTGCAGGATCTGGTAGTAGTTGCGAATATTCTCAACATAAAAAGCAGCCTCGTCCCCGCGGGCATAGCCGTAAACTGTCTTTCGATACCATTTTTTGTCCCGTAGCAGCGGCAGCTTTTTCTTTACATCCATCCAGAGGTTCGGGTTTCCCCCCGTTTTGCGGGTGATTTCACGTGCATCCATCAGGTGGCCGTAGCCGATGTTGTAGGCTGCCAACGCGAACCAGTTTCGATCCGGACCGCTAATCTCCGTGGGTAGCCGCTGCTTCAAATGAGACAGGTAACGGGCACCGCCATGGATGCTCTGTTCCGGGTTGGTGCGCTTTCTGATTCCCAGTTGTTTTGCCGTGATTCGGGTGAGCATCATGATGCCACGTACCCCGGTGGGTGACACCGCTTTTGGATTCCAGTGTGACTCCTGATAGGAGACTGCCGCCAGCAAGCGCCAGTCGATGTCGAACTCCTTTGCCGCTCTCTCGAAGAGATGCCGGTAGCGTGGGAGGCGTTGCCGGATGTGAGTGATGAAGGTGGTCGTTGCCACATAGTCGAACTCCCCGATATGTCCGTAGTAACGTTCCAGGATCTGCTCCAGAATTCCGTTGTTGTATATGTCCACGAAGAAGCCGACTGCCTCCTGATAAAGAGAGTCATCCCCTTCGACAGGGAATGCCCAGCTGATCGGCTGAAATTCGCTGATGTCGAATGCCACCCTTACATGGGGATAGAAGCGGTGTGTAAGCCGAAGCTCATTTGAGTCCACGACGGTGTAGTCTATCTCTCCCGTTTCCACCTTTTTCAACAGTTCATTGCTACCAAACTTCAGACTCTCCTCCCAGGTCAGGCGGGGATGACTCTTTTGGAGTTGGCGGAGGCGTTCGATATGACTGCTACCTGCCACTACCAGCAGCTTGCCGTCACCCAGATCGGAAATGTTTCGGGGGCGATGCGTTCCCTGACGATATACCAGCTGCTGCACCACGTACTGATAGGGTGGGGTAAAGCGCAACCATCTGTATCGGTCCGCCGTCTGCGTCAATCCTGCGGCGGCGAAATGGGCCTCACCTCGGGCGAGGAGAGAGAATATCTGCTTCAGATCGGAAGCCACGATAATCTTCAGATCCACATCGAGCCGTTCGGCAAACCGTCTCGCCAGATCGAACTCCGGGCCGGCCGGTCCGGTTGCATCCCGGTAATAGGTGCTGGCCGCACTGCGTGTGACCACAACCAGACGGTTGTTTTGCCGTACACTCTCCAGCAGAGTGAGTTTTTCGGCCGGAGTGGTGTAGAGCGATGCGGCCAGAAAGATGAGGGCCGACGGGAGGTGTTTCAGAAAGGAGCGTATCATGGTCGATTTGTCGGCGGGTCTTGCCAATACCATGATAGTCTGCAACAGAACGGTTCGGTTTTGAAGGAGAGAAGCGTGAAAAAAGGGCCATCCGGTTTGGAAAAACCGTACCTCCGGGAGGCGATCATGGCCGACTTGTTGTTGTCGCCGCAAACGCGTATCCTATCGCGTCAACGGAGAGGTACCGAAGTGGTCATACCGGCACCGACTCGAAATCGGTTGGGGGCTTTGCCGTCCCACGCGGGTTCGAATCCCGCCCTCTCCGCCAGTCCATCGGGGTCAGCCCCGTTCCTCGCGAGACGTTCCCTTTCCGCTGCTCCCACCTCATTTGGAGTGAAATGCAGCATGGCCGCGCATGCGGCCCTGGCGAAGAGGCGGCTGCGGCCGATTCGACACGCCTCGACGATGGCGGCAGTGCGGTAATAGTGGAGTGAGATTCCTCCTTTGTTTCGTCCCCCATCCGGAACCCAGCTCCGTTTCATTTCACCTGCGGTAGGCGCCCCCTTCCCTGCCGTAAATGCTCTGTAGTCGTGGAGCCGATTTTTGTTTATGAAGCATTTGTTTACCCGTTATAATAAGTTACCCGTGTAAACCCACGTAATTATTTCTCTCTACCGAACCAATAATGAAGAAACGCCTTTTCC
>JALSRO010000164.1 GCA_026984715.1 Chromatiales bacterium
TCAGTGAACGGGCTGCCTGCGCCCAGCAGGTGGGCCATATCAAGCAGACACAGGGTGCTGCAGCACGTTTTTATCGTCCCGAACGGGAGGCCCGCATTCTGCGCGAGGTGCTGGCGCGCAATGAGGGGCCGCTGGGCGGGGAGGAGATGGCGCGACTGTTCCGCGAGATAATGTCCGCCTGCCTGGCGCTGGAACACCCGATGCAGATCGCCTTTCTCGGCCCGGAGGGGACCTTCACCCAGGCGGCGGTGTACAAACATTTCGGCCACTCGGTGAGCACCGTTCCGTTGAGTGCAATCGATGAGGTGTTTCGCGAGGTGGAGTCCGGCAGTGCCCATTACGGGGTGGTGCCGGTGGAGAACTCCACCGAGGGGGTGGTCAATCATACCCTGGACATGCTGCTCAACTCGCCACTCAAGATCTGTGGTGAGGTGGAGCTGCGCATCCACGACCACCTGATGGGCAAGGTGGCATCACTGGACGAGGTCAGGAAGATCTACTCCCACAGCCAGTCGCTGGCCCAGTGCCGGGAATGGCTGGACAGCAATCTTCCCGGTATTCCACGCCAGAGCGTAAGCAGCAATGCCGAGGCGGCCCGCCGCGCCGGCAGTGAGGCGGGCGCGGTAGCGGTGGCCGGTGAGGTGGCAGCAGAGCTGTATGAACTGGATATTCTGGCGCGCAATATCGAGGATCACCCCAACAACACCACCCGCTTTCTGATCATCGGCCGGGATGACGTGCCGCCCAGCGGGGTGGACAAGACCTCGCTGCTGGTCTCCACGCGCAACAAACCGGGTGCCCTGTTTCAGCTGCTCAATCCGCTGGCACGCAACGGGATCTCCATGACCCGTATCGAGTCCCGCCCGTCGCGGCAGGGGATGTGGGAGTATGTCTTTTTCTTTGATCTGGATGGTCACAAGGACGAGGAGAAGGTTGCTGCCGCCTTGCGGGAGCTGGAAGAGGATGCCTCTCTGTTCAAGGTGTTGGGCTCCTACCCTAAAGCGGTAATATAAGAGAATGCAATGACCGATTTCATCTCCCTTGCCACGGTTGGTGTGCAGGGTCTGAAGCCCTATCAACCGGGCAAGCCCATCGATGAGCTGGAGCGCGAATACGGGGTAAGCAACGCTCTCAAACTCGCTTCCAACGAGAATCCGCTTGGCCCCAGTCCGCTTGCCGTGGCGGCGGCGCAGCGGGTTGTGCAGGATGTATGGCTCTACCCGGATGGCAACGGTTTCAAGCTGAAAGAGAAGATTGCCGCACGCTGTAATGTCTCGATGGATCAGATTACCCTGGGTAACGGCTCGAGCGATCCGCTGGACTTTGCGGTGCGCGTGTTCGCCTCGCCCGGCAGTGAAGTGCTGTTTTCCGCCCACTCGTTCGCCATCTACCCCATCCTGACGCAGGCGGCGGGTGGCAGGGGTATCGCTGTTCCGGCCAGGGAGTGGGGCTGTGATCTCGAAGCCATGCGGGCGGCGGTGACAGAGAAGACAGCGCTCATCTTTATTGCCAATCCCAACAACCCCACCGGCACCTGGCTGGATGGAGTCTCTCTCGAGCAGTTCATCCGTGAGCTGCCCGCCCATGTGATGGTGGTGGTCGATGAAGCCTATTTCGAATACGCAAGCCATCCGGCTGTTGGTGCGGATGGTTATCCCGATACCATGGGATGGGTGGAGCGCTATCCGAATCTGATTGTCACCCGAACCTTCTCCAAATGTTATGGCCTGGCCGGCCTGCGGGTGGGTTACTCCGTTTCTCACCCACAGGTGGCGGATCTGATGAACCGGGTGCGTCCCCCTTTCAACGTAAACAGCATCGCCCTGGCGGCGGCGGAGGCGGCGCTGGATGATGATGCGCACCGGCAGCGCAGCGTGGAGATGAACGCCGAGGGGTTGCAACAGTTGATGCAGGGGTTTGAACGGCTGGGGCTGGAGTATATCCCCTCGGTGGGGAATTTCATCTGCGTGGATGTGGGGCGTGAAGCTGCTCCGGTATATGAAGCTCTGCTTCATGAGGGGGTGATTGTGCGGCCGGTGGCCAATTATGGCATGCCACACCATCTGCGCATCACCATCGGAACATCGAAACATAATGATATAATGCTTAATGCGCTGCAAAAGGTGTTGACCCGGTGAATATCGATCGGCTGGTGATCCTGGGTGTCGGTCTGATCGGCGGTTCTCTGGCGTTGGCGCTGAAAAGAGCCGCTGCGGTGACGCAGGTGGTAGGGTGGAGCCGTCGCGAGCAGACGCTGCTGAAGGCGCTAGAGCTTGGGGTGATCGACCAGGCGGAGACGGAGATCAGCAAGGCGATGCAGGGCGCCGATCTGGTGGTGGCGGCGGTGCCGGTGGGGGCCATGGAAGCGCTGTTCAAACGGATTGCTCCCCATCTCGAGGAGCAGACCATCATCACCGATGCCGGCAGCACCAAGGGTAGTGTGGTGGAAGCGGCGCGGCGCGCATTCGGCCGGTTGCCCCCTGGATTTGTACCCGGTCACCCCATTGCCGGTATTGAACAGAGCGGGGTTGAGGCGGCGTTTGCCGATCTCTATCAGGGGCGGCGGGTAATTCTCACCCCGACCCCCGAGTCTGACTACACCGCTGTCGCCCGGGTACGCGCCATGTGGGAGCAGTGTGGCGCAAAGGTGATGGAGATGGACGTGGCCCACCATGACGAGGTGCTGGCGGCGACCAGTCATCTGCCCCATCTGCTGGCATACAGTCTCGTGGATACGCTGGCGCGCATGGATGAGAGTGAGGAGATATTTCAGTTTGCGGCGGGGGGCTTCCGGGATTTTACCCGGATTGCATCCAGCGATCCGCAAATGTGGCATGACATCTGCTTGGCCAATCGGGATGCGTTGCTGGTCATGCTGGAGCGTTTCAGTGGTGATCTGACGCAGTTGACAGAGGCAGTTCGCAACGGTGACGGGGAGTATCTGAAGCAGGCCTTTCTGCGCGCCAAACAGGCACGGGACAGATTCTGCGGATAGGAGAACTTCCCGGATTATTGAGAGAAAAAACAGAGCTTATGAGCGAAAACAATATTGTGATGACGGTTGCCGCAGGTGGCAGCCTGAAAGGGCAGATACAGGTTCCGGGTGACAAATCCATTTCACACCGGGCCGTCATGCTGGGTTCACTTGCCGATGGGGTTACCGAGATTCACGGTTTCCTGGAAGGTGATGATCCAATGGCAACCCTGCAGGCATTCCGTGCCATGGGGGTGCGTATCGAGGGTCCGGAGCGGGGGCATGTGGTGGTCCATGGAGTTGGTTTGCATGGCTTGAAGCCGCCGCCGCGGCCGCTCTATCTGGGCAACTCCGGAACCTCCATGCGTCTGCTGTCAGGGCTGCTGGCAGCGCAGCCTTTCGATATCACCCTGACCGGGGATGAGTCGCTCTCCGGCCGGCCGATGCGGCGGGTTACCGAGCCACTGGC
>JALSRO010000165.1 GCA_026984715.1 Chromatiales bacterium
TGTTAGGTCGGTGAGCGTCCTAATGGTGGTGGCTCGCACCAGCGGATCGGGGTCGTCGAGGAGCGGGGTGAGTTGCTCGGTGAGTTCGCTGTCATGGCGGGAGTCCGCCAGCCGGGCTGCAGCTTCGATGGCGGCGTTGCGCACCTGGGCAACGGGATCCCTGAAGGAGATCAGAACCAGCTTGAAATAGCCGGAGGTTGCGGCAGCTCCCAACGCCTTCAGGCCAGTGCTGCGTACTTCGGCATCCTCGTCCAGAACCGCCCGGCCCAGCAGCGATACCGCCTCCTCGCCGCCGACATGGCCCAGTACCGCTGCGGCACGGCGGCGCTCAGCCGGGGTGCCTTCGCTGAGCCGTTGTCCGACCGCCTCGAGCCCCTCCCCGCCGATTTGCGCCAGCGCGGTCAGTAGTTCAGCCTCTATTCCCTGACTCTCTTCATCGTCCAGTAAACGGCGCAATACCGGTACCGCTTCGGCGGCGCGCATCTCTCCCAGCGCCTTGATGGCGTGCAGTTGCATGTCCCACCAATCGTCCCACTCATCGTCCAGCATGAGGTTCTCCGGGCGGTTGGCGGCGATATCCAGAAGCGCTTCTACGACCCTGGGATCGCGGAAGTTCCCCAATGCCTCCACCGCAGCGCTGCGAACCTCACTTTCTGGATGGTTGTGCAGCAGCTCGAGCAGCGGCGTGATGGCCAGGGTATCGCCTATCTCTCCCAGTGCCGCGGCGGTATCGATACAGACATCCGGATCCGGGTGTGCCAGGCATTCGATCAGTGCCGGAACGGCTGCGGGATCCCGCACCACACCCAGTGCATGGGCTGCGTGGCAGCAGTCCGCCTCGTCTCCATGGGAGAGCAGACGGCACAGGGCTGCGACGGTTCTGGTAGTTGCGGACATAGAGTTCATTTCCGGCGGAAAAACTCTGGTGTGTAGTATTGTAAAGAGTATGCCAGAACGAGATGTTCAATCCAGCCGCGGCTCCCCGGTCGGGTGAGACGGGTAGCGAACGGTTTGGATGGAATAAACGATTCAATAGTCATGGGGTGGGCGGGAAACGGATTGCACGGTTCGTTCAATTTGGTAACGGTGCGAGCCTGCTGGCAGGAATTGAATCATTTGTTCGCTCGCCACGGAAATATATTGTTGCCGGGTTAATAATAATAGTAGTGTATGGCCCTCCGGGCAGAGCATCCATTTCATCGGGCAGGCGGGGGTTCCTCCTAGAGGGTGTCAGGTGGTGGCAATCGGCGATGTGCCGGGCGTTTTGTCTTGTACTGCTCCCGAGCTCCATCCGGATGCCTCGGGTCCCGGCCAGCCCCTGGTGGTAGGCGAAGGCTCGGATCTGGTCGCCGCCGATCTGCTGCTGGTGCACGGGTGGCCAGCGCTGACCTCCCGCAGAGTGTACATTTCTTGATGGTGGAGCCGTCATGGGGTATGGTCCAAGGGAGTGAATCTGTCGCTGTCTGCTGTAGCGTATCGTTCAACCCAGGATGGAGATGACTACCCGTACAGCCTCGATACCGACCTTCGGGTGGGTGAGCCTGATGCTGATGCTGCTTCTCTTCGCCGGCTGTGTCCATAACCCCTCTGGAGAGAACCGGTCGGGAGAGCAGCCAGCCGTAACCGGGATGCAGGCGCCACCCGGTGGGGATTTTACCCTCTCATCCAGCGGCGGCCCAATCTCGCTGCGCGATTTCAGAGGGAAGGTGGTGCTGCTCTTCTTTGGCTATGCTAGCTGTCCGGATGTCTGCCCCACCTCGCTGGCGCTCTCTGCCAAGGCATTGGAAAGTCTCGGGAAGGAGGAGTTGTCCCGGGTGCAGCCTCTCTTCATCACTCTCGACCCGGAGCGGGATACCACGAAACAGCTGGCGGAATTCGTGAGCTTTTTTCACCCGAAATTCATCGGCCTGAGCGGTTCGGCGGAAGAGGTTGCACGGGTGGCCGGTCTGTATGGAGTCAAATATTATCAGGTGGAGCTGGAGGGGGCTCCCGGTGGTTACGCCGTCAATCACTCCGCTGCGATCTATCTGATTGCCCCGGATGGCAGCCTCCGGTTCCTGTTTCCACACGGGACTTCTCCCCGAATCGTTGCCAGGGCGATCCGCTATCTGCTGGCGGCCAGTCGGTGATCCGGCAGCGTTGCCGGGTTAATGACCACTTGACCCATGGGGATGATGCGCTTCTCTCCCCGGTGGGTCGAAATGTGCGGACCGATGTGGCAGGGCGCACGCTCTTCCCGGTGGACGGACCTTACCAGCTGTTTCGGGAGAGGTGTCGGCTGTTCACCAAACCAATCTGGAGGATGATGATGGGAGTACAACTCAGCAAACGATATGGTCTCCTCGCCGTCGTGCTGGGCGTGGTGCTGGCCGCGCCGTCGGTAATGATGGCGGCGGATATCGGCCCCCTGCCGGCGTTGAAGTACGACAGGGCCAAGGCAGAGCTGGGAAAACGCCTGTTCTTCGATATGCGTCTCTCTGGAGATGCGGGTATCGCCTGCTCCACGTGCCATGTTCCAGAGAATGGATTTGCCAGTGCCACTGCGCTCTCTCCGGGTTACCCCGGTAGCGGCCATTTCCGCAATGCCCCGACAGTCATCAATGCGGCATACAAGAGTGTATGGATGCATGACGCGCGGCTGGGGACCAACCTGAACGATGTTACCCGCGAGATGATTACGGAAGACTACATCATGAATATGGACATGCGTATCATGCAGGAGCGCCTCAAGCAGGATCCGGTTTATGTCAGGATGTTCAAGGATGCGGGCTACGGAGAACCATCCAACGGCAAGGTGCGTAAGGCCATTCCGGAGTATCTGAAAAGCCTCACTTCAAGGAATGTTCCGTTTGATCAGGGAACCCTGTCGGCAGCCGCCAAGCGGGGCATGAAGCTCTTTACCGGCAAGGCGGGTTGTGTGCAGTGCCACAATGGTCCGCTATTCACCGATCAAAAAGCACACAATACCGGTGTACCCGAGAATCTCGATGTGTTCCTGGATCCGATGAATCATCAGGCATTTCTGGCCTTCGCCATGTTTCAGGGGATTGAGAACTACATGAATCTCAAACGCGATCCGGGCTATTACAACGTGACCATGGACTCGGCGGACATGGGCAAGTTCGCCACCCCGACATTGCGGGAGCTCAAGTACACCGCGCCATACATGCACAACGGGATGCTGAAAAGCCTGGATGAGGTGGTGGAGTTCTACAACAATGGCGGTGGCCAGGACAGCAACAAGAGTCCGCTGCTCAAGCCACTGGGGCTGAACGGGAGAGAAAAGGGTGATCTGGTTGCCTTTCTGCTCTCCCTGTCCGGAGATCCGCTGACCGGCGCGGAGCATGTCTGGAAGGAGCCGTATCCGGAGGAGTATGAAGCCATCGCCAACTGGCAGAAGGTTCGCAACTAGCATTCTGCTAGGGCCCGAGGA
>JALSRO010000166.1 GCA_026984715.1 Chromatiales bacterium
TTTGCGCGGTTCGAGGGCGACGGTCACCGGGATTCTCCCATTCTTTGCCTGTTCCAGCTGCGGCTGGATATCGACGCGCTGGTAGTAGCCGCTGTTGCTGAGTGAGCGCTGCAGCTCCAGCAGCTTGTCGGCGTCATAGGGATCGCCGGGGTGAAAGGGGAGGTACTGGCGCAGCAAAGCCTCCTTGAGGATCTCCTGCTGGAACTCCACCTTGCCAAAACGGTACCGGGGCCCGGTATCCAGCTCAAGAAAGATTGCTGCCCGGTAGTGCTTCAGATCTACCCGGATCTGGTGGCGCTCCAGTTTGCGCTCCAGATAGCCGCGCTCCTGAAGCAGCTGCAGCAGTGCGCTCTTGGCATCTTCGTAGGCCTGCTGGCGCAAAACGTCCCCCTTGTGCAGTGGGTAGTCGCTACGCCACTTTTGCAAGGCAGGATCGTTTGCCCCAGCCCCATGGATGGTGATCTCCAGCCGCGAGATCCTGATTGGCGGCCCCGGTGTTATCCGGTAGCTTGCCAGCCAGCCATCCTTTGTGTGCTCCAGTCTGGAGGATATTTTCGGTCGATAGTAACCGAACGGCTGCAGGGCGATGCGGATCTCCTTCTCTGCCTTGCGGTGCAGGCGGCGGATGGTCTGCTCGTCGAGAACCGTTCCCCCTGCCTGGCGCTGCTGCAGGCTGAGGTTTGCGTAGATGTTGGTCTTCAGCTCCCCCTTGACGCCGCTCACCGAGATCTTCAGCCGGGGTTCGGCCGCGTTCAGTATGGTCGCGGCGCTCCACAGCAGCAGGAGAGTGAGCAGCAGCCGCGGCATCTTCAGTGGGGGCCGGTGGAGTTGTTGCCGGGTTTGGCCAACCCGCCGGTCAGTACGAAACGCATGGCATCCTCCTTGGGAAGGTCGATGGTCTGAACCCGGGAGCGGGGCACCAGTACGGTGTGCCCCCCGATCATGTAGCCCAGCGGAATATAGACCACGATATCGTCATCCGCGCCCATCTCCGGCGGCAGATCCACCAGGCTGTCGCGGGTGATGAATCCGATCACCCGCAGGCCGTTGTTCATGGCTACGGTGACCACCTGCTGCGCTTCCGTTTCCGATGTTCCCGAGAGGAACGAGAGCAGGTCGCGGATGGAGCCGTAGATGGATTTGATCAGGGGAATGCGGTACAGGATCCCCTCCCACCAGGAGAAGATGGTGCGCACCAGCCAGGACTTCATCAGCAGGCCGACAGCGAACACCAGCAGCAGGCTGACCGCCACCCCGGTTCCCGGGATGTAGTACTGCTCCGGCAGCACCATGCGCACCGCGCGCCCCAGCAGGGATTCGGTGGTGATGGCCAGCCAGTACAGAAAATAGAGCGTAGCAGCAATCGGGACCAGGGTGACCAGTCCGGTGAGGAAGGTGGTGTTGAGTCTGGACATGGACAATCTCCGTTCTGTTGTCGGGGCGGTCATCCCAAATCGGTGCGGTGATGCCGCGCAATCCCTGCGATGGTCTGCTGTCTTACTCCGGCATCCGCGCCGAACTGCGGCCATCTCCCGACCGCTTCGGCCACTTCGTCGATGATCTCCCGAGGTCTGCGGATGCCGACCGATTCGGCAGTTGCCACCAGATCCGCGCGGGTGATGTGCTCCCGCCGGCCGTTGATGCTCATCTGGTGCTGGTTGGTCCATCTGCCCGCGGGGTTGTGGGAGTAGGTGAGATCGAACGCCGGCGACAGCCGCCACCTGCCGTCCCGATCCATCAGGAAGGCGATGTTCTTGGTGTGATCATCCAGGTTACGCGCCATTACGTTGAACAGCATGCGCCGGTAGAGCTGGATTGCGTCGGCCCGGCTCATGCGCAGTCTGCGCATCACGGCAAAGGCCTGTTCGTAGCTGTAGGCGCCTGCCATGTTGAAGTCGAAGTGGGCGATTCCGCACAGCGACTGCATGTGGATCTTCCTTCCCTCTACCCGGTCGAAGCGGCGCGTCATGAAGTGGGCGCGGCCACCCTCCTCCAGCAGGCGGCACTCGGTCATGGTGATCCCCGCGGCCCTGGCCATGAGATGGTAGGCATATTCGATGCGGCCGTACCCCTGCGGCTCGCCCAGCTCGAGGTCGGTCACGCCGTCGAACTTCAGCAGCCAGTAGTCGTAGCCGGACGGGGCATCGCCCTGGCCCGATACGACGCTGCCGGCTTCGTTCATGGCGATGACCGCCTTGGGACGCGCGCCGCCGGCCGAGGTGCCGACGCGAAGGATATCCATGATGGCCTCGCTGTTCTCCGTCTCCGATCCCCCCAGCTCCACATCCAGATCCAGCCGCCGGGCCATCACCCGCTGCGCCAGCCCGACCAGCTCGGCCATTTCGATGGGCACCGGGCGGTTGAATCTCTTCATGGCTGGCGGCGCAAACTCCAGCGCCCCCATGGCGCGGCTTCCGGTGTAGCAGAGTCGTTCCACCGGGCTGAAGCTGGCGGCATCGCGGCCATTGCGGGCCAGCCAGAGGTCGATGATGCTGTTGCCGAACCTGTCGGGCAGGGCATCCGCCAGCAGGCCGGGAAGGCCGAGGAAGGTCTCCCGGTTGAGGGCGGGGAAGGAGAAGATCCCGTCACTCCGCCTCGCCGCCTCCAGGCTCATGTGGATGGGGGAGATCTCCAGCCCCCGTTGCAGGAAGGCGGGGTCGTACTCGAACACGCCGTAGCCGCGGTCGGGGAGCCAGGCGACCGCGCCCACGTCGCTCCCCCACAGTCTGACAACGGCGGTGTCGAATCTGTTCACCATTCGGTGGAATCTTCTCTGACAGTGTGGCGTCTGCCGGAGGCGCGCTGGCGGCTCTTGCCGCGCAGCCGGACCAGTTGAAGGGGGCTGATGGCGGGCTCGGGGATGAAGCTGTCCAGATCCCGCAGTGCTCCCAGCTCGCGCAGCACGGCGATGAGGGTGGTCAGTTTCCCGCGGCCCGACTCCAGGGACTTGATCGAGTTCAGCGACAGCGAGGTGGCCTGCGCCAGCTGCTGCTGGGTCACGTCGTTGCGCAGGCGCAGTGCCCGGATACGTTGACCGAGCTCTGCGGCGATGGCGCTGTCTGTCATGGTGTAGTAGTTCATAACGATCCAGAACAGGTATATATATTGCTCACATGGCTGATTTCGGCCTGTTTTAGGGCTATTATAGCAGACACTCTCCTGGATGTGGAAAATATGGTTATCAATAGCCTGAATCAGGGCTATTGATAGGCTGTATTATTGATAACAGGCTTCATTTGTGCCGTTATTCAGGGTGTATTCTGGTGGAATGAGCTGCCAGTATGCGGTGCAGAGGCGGGCAGGCTGCCTGGCAGACGGGCTATCCCTCTCTGCCGCCGAGCAGATTCACCAGGATCTGCTCATAGATGGCGGTGAGTTGTTCCAGCTGTTCGACACCGACCGCTTCGTCGATCTGGTGGATGGTGGCGT
>JALSRO010000167.1 GCA_026984715.1 Chromatiales bacterium
AAATCAAACAGATCCGAGCTCATTGCTGGAAGCATTTGGCCATCTACAAGGTTCCAAAATTCGTCGATTTCGTTACCGAATTGCCCAAGACAGCATCGGGCAAGGTTCAACGTTTCTTGCTGGCAGAGCAGCATCGTTGAGGCAAGGCGCAGTGCTGCTACACCGCGAACCGCTCCGCCACGACCGAAATGTTGTTGAAGAGCAACAAAGTTGCTTCCCCTTCCTGTTTCAGAAACAGTGCCGCTTGTTGGCCACTCTTCATGTATAACATCAATAACCAACAGCAATGATTGGTTTGAAAAAAGATTTATTAGAATAATCAGCAGGTTAAATTCTGTTGAATTCGCTATACTCCACAATTGTTGCTTTTTGCGCACAAAATCGCTGCGCAAAAGTTGCCCTTCTGAAACTCATTTGCTTAAATCTAACCCGTATTCACTGATTACCAATACAAGACACAGTTCCAAACGGAGGAAACACCCATGAAAAAGAATGTGATTGCTCTGGCTGTTGCCGCAGCCATGGTCCCAGCATTTGCTACTGCCGCCGACTCCAAGGTCAGTGGTTTTGCAGATGTTCTCTATACAAATAATTCGGATGCCAACATCAGTGTATTCACGGCGAATGCCGAGGTGGATTATGCTGCCAAGCTGAGTGATATCGTTTCGGTTCGCGTAGATACCGATCTTGCCTTGGCTAAGAATGGTGGAACAAACTACGCTGGTGTTACCGGTGGTCCCGCTGACTCAGCCGTTATCGAACAGGCCTATTTTGCGGCCAACGTTGCCGAGGGCGTTACCCTGATCGGTGGTGTCTTCAACAACCCGATCGGCATGCAGGCTCAGGACGTTATTGATCGGCACGCAATAACGGCATCCACCATGACCTATGACGTTCTCGATGGTCAGACTGCTTTGTACGGTAATAACATCGCCGGTGTGGCTGTAGCTGGTGACCTGGGCCCCGTTACCGTGACCGGTGCGGTGCTGAATGATATCGGTCTGGCTGCTTTGGACAAGCATTCGGTTGCTCTGGTTGTCAATGCGACTCCGGTGGCTGGTTTGGATGTGGAGCTGGGTTATGTGACCCAGGAAGCCAGCGCTGGTAATGTTACCGACCTGAATGCCACCTACAAGAACGCCGGCCTGACCTTGGGGCTGGAGTACATGACCGCTGAAAACATTCTGGACACAGGTATTGCGGTGATGGCTAACTACATGTTCACCCCGGCCGTGGGAGCTACTGTGCAGTACAGCTCGACTGATGGTGATACCGCTGTTTACGGTAATGATGCCGATACCCGCACTTCCGTGGCTGGCGTCTGGAATGTTGCCGATAACCTCTCCACTTACCTGGAGTATACTACGGATGATAAAGGTGATAGCACATCCAGCACCGATATGGTTAACCTGCGGTTTGTCGCCAAGTTCTAAATCTTCCATAACAACAAAGGGATACCCGATTGGAGCCGCGCATTGCGCGGCTCTTTTTGTTTGGTGCGCCAGGCATGGCGCGCAGCGCTGTGACAGACGCTGTTCCCCGAGCCGTGGTGGCGAAAGGATGACTTTGGGGTGGAAGTCCCCGACCGGCCCGGCAAAAGGAACGGTCAGCCGAATGGCAAGGGTGCCCATTGCGAGGAGGGATCTATCGGTCTCCGAAGGCAAAGCACCGGCCCGGGATCAAAAGGGTCAGGCTCTGACCCCCTTCGATAGGATACTGTGCCTTGCTCCTTTGTTGGTCCTGGTATTGTTCCGGTTCA
The DNA here is from genome assembly GCA_026984715.1 of Chromatiales bacterium. Classification (GTDB taxonomy): domain Bacteria; phylum Pseudomonadota; class Gammaproteobacteria; order Thiohalospirales; family Thiohalospiraceae; genus DRMK01. The sequence goes on from JALSRO010000167.1 coordinate 1,760, forward strand.
GTTGCTCTTCTCTTGGTATGCTGCGCGGGGGTGGGTAGTCGATTACCGGAAATCAAATTCGAAATTGACAGCCTGTTTGCCCGGATCACTCAACTCGAGAACCAGATGTACCTGGGTATCAGGAGGGATGCCGGCGTCGATATCGGGCTGGCCGGCCAGATATTCCCGGGGCAGGAACGTTCGTCTGCCTATCAGTTTGCCATTGATGTTGGAGAGCTTCAGCTCGATGAGTGGATAGGGTTGTCTGAACTTTGCCCGGTTGACGAAAGTGGCGTTGATCAGGAGCGCATCCTCGATTGTGGGATGGGTGCGCACGTCCCGGTGGGTAAGTTGCAGCTTCTCTGGGGCACGCCGCAGGGGAAGCCTGCACCCCAGATTGTCGCACATCTTTCCCAGTAGCGGGCGCAAGCCGGGGTAGCGTTGAGCAAGGTGATCACGCGCAAAGTAGATATACTGGCCCAGTAGCAGCGCGATCAGCAGCAGACTGGCCACGCTCAGCAGGGGGCGGCTGGTGGAGAATCGAGCTGGAATGGCCCCTCTTTTCGCTGGTGGCCGGGACGCAATCGGGGTGGCGGAAGACGGTTCCGGCTCTTCGGCGGGGGAGGGGGAGGTATCCTCCTCCTGTTCCGGAAGGAATAGTTTTTCCAGGTCTTCGATGGTGGCGTCTTCCACATCCTGAACGAAGTATTCGTGCAGTTCCTCGGCACCGCTCTCCGCCGCTGGCGGGAGGATGATGCTCTCACTTCGGGCCGGTGCGGGTGCCTCCTGCTCCGGTTCTTCATCCTGACTTTCGAAGTGGAGCCGCTCCGTTTCGTTGCCATCCTCCCCCAACGGGATGAAACCCGCCTCGGGGAACAACTCGGAGGGTTCTGGAGGAAGGGGGGCGTGGCGGCTGTTCTCGAAAGGGGGGAGCTCGTCCACATCCTGGCGGTAGAGTTCGGTGGAGAAGGGTTCCTCTTCCGCGAACAGGGGATCGGTTACCATGTCGGGATCCGGTGCGGGATTGTCCAGCGCGTTGAATACGGCACCACAATTTCCGCAGCGAACGTTGCCTTGAGCTGCGTTGACCTGTTCGGTGGTGATTCGGAAACAGGTGCTGCAGTGGGGGCAGAGTGTGTACATTCTGCTCATCTGTCTACTGCTCCCTGACTCCTTCGAGAAGCGCCCATCCTTCCCGTTGTCCGCTCTCGTGGATGCTGAACCAGGGGTAGCAGGCCTTGGCAACCAGCTCTGTCTGTTCGATCAGGATCCCCGAGAGCAAGATACTACCGCCAGGGGAAACCAGTCGTGAAAAGCGGGGGGCGAGCTCGATGAGAGGATTGGCCAGGATATTGGCGAGTAGCAGGTCACAGGGTGCCGGGCGGAGGGCATCAGGCAGATGGCAGGCAATCCGGTCGCGGACGTCGTTCTTTCGAGCGTTACTGCGGGTGGCCTGCAGTGCCTGGGGTTCATGGTCGATGGCCTGTGCTTTTCGTGCGCCGAGTTTCAGTGCTGCGATGGCGAGTATTCCCGATCCGCAGCCATAGTCGATTACGTACCGGCCGGTGGGGGGGTGGGCGTCCAGCCACTCCAGGCAGAGCGCGGTGGTGGGATGGGTGCCGGTACCGAATGCCAGCCCGGGATCGAGTGTAATGTTGATGGCCCCTTCATCGGGAGGCTGGTGCC
>JALSRO010000168.1 GCA_026984715.1 Chromatiales bacterium
TCAAACGCTTGTGTCTCTCGCTGATTCTCTTTCTGCCTGTTATCTGCGCTGCTGCCGAGCTGACTGATGACGCCTGCCTGGAGTGTCATGGTGTTGCGGGGTTTGCCGTGCCTGTTGGTGAAACGGGTGACAGTCCCATGCGCTCTCTCGATATCAATGCCGGGGCGCTGAAGCAGAGTGTCCATGGAGAGCTCTCCTGTGTGGAGTGTCATGCAAAGATAAAAGAGCTGCCCCACGAAAAGGAGGGTCTGCAGGCTGTCGATTGTGTTACTTGTCACAGTCGGCTGGAGGAGGGCGTGCTTTCGGGCAAGCGGCGTGGCCATCGGGTTCGCGCGGGGATGAGCAGCCGTGAGAAGACGCTGGTCAACAATGAGCGTTATCAGACATCGATTCATGCCGATGTCTCGGTGGAAAACAATGCCACCTGTAACCGCTGCCATACGGCCCACTACGTTTATCGTTCGGATGATCCCCGCTCGACCACCTATCCCGGTAACTCCCCGCAGATGTGCGGGGCATGTCATGCAAAAGAGCTGCAGGAGTACCGTTTTTCGGTTCATGGTGCCAACCTGAAACGGCCGTGGCGTGGAGAGAGTGCCACCTGTAGTGACTGCCATACGTCGCACCGGATCACGGACGTTGAGCTGACCGCCCACCGGATCGTGACCGAGTCGTGTGGTGACTGTCACAAGCAGGAGGTGGAGGCCTATCTCTCCACTACTCATGGTGCGCTGGCCTGGCTGGGTAACACCGAGGCCGCCAAGTGTGCCAACTGTCACCGGCCCCACGCCACCCATGCCATCGATGATCCTGCCTCTCTGGTCAGTACCGAAAACAGGCTGGCCACCTGCCGGGAGTGTCATGAGAACGCCACCGAGAACTTCATCGAGTACCGGGTACATGGCAATACCCATGATTACAATAGGTATCCCTACATGTGGCTGACCGCCCGAATCATGGTGGGGATTGTGCTGTTTGTGCTGGTCTTTTTCTATGCCCATTCGATGCTCTGGTTCTATCGGGAGATCCACTCCCGGGTGATCGAGTGGCGCATCGTCGACTCGAAGCGCTATCCGTTCCGGGTGAAACGGCCGCACAAAAAGAGCGACAAACATTTCCGCCGCTTCTCCTGGCAGTGGCGGCTCAATCACTGGGCGGTAGCGCTCTCGGTGATGACCCTGGTGTTCACCGGCATGTCGGTCATGTATGCAAACTCCCCGTGGGCGGTCTGGGTGGTGGAGAGGGTGGGCGGCCACGGTCTGTTCACCTCTGTTCACCGTTTTGCCGCCCTAGTGTTCATGGGGGCGGTCATCGGCCATATCGTGGCGGTGATTTACAACATTCGCCGCAATCCAGACTTCGACTGGTTCGGACCCGACTCACTGCTGCCGCGCAGGAAGGATTGGCAGGATATGGTCGGCCAGTTCAAGTGGTTCTTCGGCAAGGGAGAGCAACCCCGTTTCGACCGCTGGACCTACTGGGAGAAATTCGACTACTGGGCGGTCTATTGGGGAGCTCTGGTTATCGGGATTTCCGGCATGATGTTGTGGTTCTCCGATACCATCGGCAATCTGCTGCCAGGTTGGGTGTTGAATGTGGCCACCATTGCCCATGGCGTCGAGGCGTTTCTGGCGGTGATGACCCTGTTTGTAGTCCATTTCTTCAACAACCACATCCGCCCTGCCAAGTTCCCGCTGGATATCGTGATGTTCAGTGGCAGCTGGGATCTGGAGGAGTTCAAGGAGGAGCGCCCGGAAGAGTATCGCCGGCTGGTTGAGAGCGGCGAATTGGAGAAGCATCTGGTTGCTCCCCCCACGCCGGCTCAGTCACGGTTGTATCATCTGCTGGGATTCACCCTGCTGGGGATCGGATTCATTCTGCTTGTTCTGGTTGCCCAGGGGTTCTTTCATGGGGGCTTGGTGTAGGGGGTATCACAGGAGTCGGCGCTGATATAAGATGGGAGCAGACCACATAATCACCACCTGCACTCTAGATCAAAAACAGCGTCGCCAGTCCCAGAAAGGAGAGAAATCCAATCACGTCTGTAACGGTTGTCAGCACTACCCCTCCGGCGAGGGCCGGATCTGCTCCGAGCTTGCGCAACAGCAGGGGGATCGTGACGCCGGCCAGAGCGGCGACCAGCAGATTGATGGTCATGGCGGCGGCGATGATGGCGCCCAACCCTGGATTGTCGAACCACAACCAGGCAATGGCAGCAACCACCAGGGCCCACACCATGCTGTTGAATATGCCCACGGCTATCTCTTTCAACAGCAGCTTGCGGGCGTTGTGATCGCTGATCTGGTCCAGCGCGAGGCCACGAATCACCAATGTCATGGTCTGGCTGCCGGCGATTCCTCCCATGCTGGCGACAATCGGCATCAGAACCGCCAGTGCCACTAGTTTCTGGATGGTTGTGTCGAACAGGCCGATGACCCATGAGGCCAGAAATGCGGTCAGCAGGTTGATTCCGAGCCACAGAGCGCGACGTTTGGCACTGGGGATCACGGGTGCGAACAGATCCTCCTCCTCATGCAGACCAGCCATGCTCATCAGGGAGTGCTCCCCCTCGTCACGGATGATGTCCACCACGTCGTCGACGGTGATGCGGCCAAGCAGCATTCCCTTGTCATCCACTACCGGGGCACTGACAAGGTCATGGAGTTCGAACAGTTTGGCCACTTCGTGCGCCGGCATCTCTGCGGGTATCGCCTCCACATCCCGTTGCATGATCTCATCGACGGTTGCGCTCGGGGGGCTGGTCAGGAGAGTGGTGAGAGGGACGATTCCCATGAATCTTCCTTCCCGATCCACCACCATCAGCGTATCGGTATGTTCCGGCAGCTCCTTGTGGCGGCGCAGATAGCGCAGCAACACATCTACGGTGATATCGGCGCGCACCGTGATGGTGTCCATGTTCATCAGGCCGCCTGCGGAGTCCTCCGGGTAGGAGAGGGCAGACTCCAGTCGCAGCCGGTTCTGCTCGTCCATGGAGAGCAGTACTTTGTTGAACACCTCGTCCGGCATGTCGGGAAGCAGATCGGCGAGGTCGTCGGTTTCCAGGCCACTGGTTGCCGCTACCAGTTCATGGGGTTCCATCTTGCGGATCAGCTGCGCCCGGAGGTTGTCGTTGACATGGACGAGAACGTCTCCCTCCAGCTTCGTGCGTACCAGATCCCATGCCAGATCGCGCTCGTCGGCTGGCAGGGACTCCAGTAGATGTGCCACCTCGGCGGAGTTCATGTCGTGGAGCAGCTGCAGAGCCTTGCCGAAGGCATGGGCGCGCAGCGCCTCGCTGAACGCTTGCTGTTCGGTAACGATGTTCTGTTCGGTACTGCTTTCGGGCATGCCTGTTCCCATGTTGGAGCCGGCCTCCGGTTTGCGGCCGGGGCCTGAAATTTCTGGCAGAGTTTAACAGAGCTG
>JALSRO010000169.1 GCA_026984715.1 Chromatiales bacterium
CAACTTTGCCTTTCCCTGGAGCTCGCGCCGTCGGCTGCGCTCCCGACGTAGCTGCTCGAGTGCACGTACGCGGCCTTCGTTGCGGGTACGGCGTGCCTTGATTCCCTGACGGATCCACTCCTCTTCACGTGCAAGGTTTTTGTCAAATTTGACGTTGTGCTCCGCCTCGACCGACAAACGCTCCTCTCGCCGGCGCAGGTAGTTGCCATAGTCTCCGGGCCAGCGGGTGAGACAACCCCGATCCAGCTCGGCGATAGTGGTAGCCAGACGCTGCAGAAAGGCGCGATCATGGGTGATGAACAGCAGCGTGCCGGAATAGCCGGAGAGAAGCTCCTCCAGCCAGGTGATGGAGTCGATATCCAGATGGTTGGTGGGTTCATCCAGCAACAGCAGATCCGGCTCGGTAACCAGTGCCCGTGCCAACACTGCCCGACGCTGGTACCCGCCGGAGAGCTCCTCGACGAGGCGGTCCGCCGGCAGCCCCAAGCGGGAGAGTACTGTCTCCACCCGCTGCTCCAGGCGCCACCCATCGGCAGACTCCAGCGCCTCTTGCAGGGTGGTCAGACGATTCATCAGCTCTTCGCCACCATGTTGCGCCAGCTCCAGCGCCGTCTGGTGATACCTGGCAATCAGCTCCCCAATATCGCCCAGCCCATCGGCAACCAATTCGAACACGGTGCACCGTTCATCTGTGGGAATCTCCTGGGGCAGCCAGGCAATCCGGAGCTCGTCGCTGCGCCGGATCTCGCCATCATCGGGTTCGATCTCCCCGGCAATCAATCTCATCAGGCTGGACTTTCCCGCCCCGTTACGGCCCACAAGGCCGATACGCTCCCCCTTTTCGATGGAGAACCTCACCTGCTCCAGAAGGGCATGGTGGCCGTAGGCGAGCGAAACATTTTCCAGAGTCAGCAGCGACATTTTTCGAAACGAGCCGGTTGAGAAGATGTTTGCGCACTTTATGATGAAAGGGGATATATCATACCCGCGTCTTCGGGATCGGGACCAGCGGAACCACTACAGAGAGAGCCCCCACCCCGTTACAGAACCGCAATCTCCCGGTTGGGAATCCGGTGATGATAGCGGCGCACATGCTCCACCTTGCACTCTAGAGCCTGGATTATCCGCCGACTGAAGGGTACACCGGTGAAACGCTCGGCACTGTACAGGCCGCCAGGACTGAACACGTTGATCTCCATCAGCTTGTTACCGACGATATCCAGGCCCACGAGGAACATACCGTCCTGAACCAGCTTGGGACGCACGATCTCCGCCAGCTGCAGCATCTCTTCGTCCACGTGAGCCGGATGGGATACTGCCCCAGCGGTCATGTTGCTGCGCATGTCACCATCACTGGAACGACGGGCCCGATGCAGGGCCGCATATTTCCCCTGATACTGCAACGGCTCACCATTGAGCAGGAACAGTCGGGTATCACCCTTCGAGGCGAGCGGCAGGTACTCCTGCACCACGACATAGTCTTCCGCCGACACCGCCTCGATCATCTGGTTGATATTGGCCTCCTCGTCGGGGCTCACCAAAAATACGTTGTGCCCTCCGGAGCCCGAAAGAGGCTTGAGGACCGCATAACCACCCTGCTCTTTGACAAACGATTTGATCTCACTGCGATCGCGGGTGATCAGTGTGGCGGGTCGCGCCTGCTCCGGGAAGTACTGCAGATACATCTTGTTCATCGCCTGCGACAGACCATCCGGATCGTTGACCACAATCACACCGTGACGCATCGCCAACCGTGAGAAGTTGATTCCTGCCAGGCGCGCCCAAGGCCGCTTGATGGCATCCTCTGCCGGATCGTTGCGCAGCAGCAGCACGTCGAGCTGCTCCAGGGTGATGCGGCTCACCCGGGCTTCCGGACCGCGCAGCTTGGAGAGATAGACCCTGGCAGAGCGATAGCGCCGGTGGGGAACGGAGCGCGCGTGGGCGTGAGCATTCTCGTCGGCATCATAGGAAAAATCGGCCACCCCCATATACCACACCTCATGCCCCCGGTTGGTGGCGGCCATGGCCAGATAGGTGGTAGTATAACCTGCCATCTCTGTGTTGATGTCGTTGACCACAATACCCAGTTTCACTGTAATCACCTCTCTGCCAGCTCCCGCAGCGACGGATGCTGCCGTAACCGATTCAGTCGCTTCTCCGCTTCCTCTGTATTCAGATACTGAGGACGCAAAGTGAGCGGCTCAAGAATCTTGCGCCACCGCAGCTCTTCGATGAATGGCAGATGTTCAAGGGAGAACTTCCCCAGCAGCAGCGGCTCAATGGCACCACCCCTGCCCAGATACTCCAGCAGCTGGATCAAGCCACGCAGATAGACCGCATCCTTGGTAAATCCGCCTCCCCGATAGACCCTCATGGCGATTAGAAAGGCAGTGTAGGGAGCAAATCCCCACTCCCGATGGAGCACCCGGAAGGTCTCAGTGAACTCCGCTCCGGCAGTCACGCACTCCACAGCGATCACCCGCCCCGCCAGCAGGCGTAACCGGTTACCATCCAGCCCCCCCGCAAGGTATTCAGCAACCACAGCCAACCCCTCCTGCAACGTCTCGTAGCCGGCAAGCCCCATCTGCAGCTGATGAAACGGTTGCCGACCACCGTTGTGCCAGGTGAGGATATGGGTATCAATCTCATGAGCCACCACCGCCGCCACCCGTCTCTGCGGGACCCTCACATCCGGCCCGATCAACAGATCACCATGCGATACCAGCAGCCCCGAGACATCCTCCCGAACCACCGCACGAGCGGAGAACTGCGGCTGCCGCTGGCGGTAGCGTTCCAGTACCTGTCCGGCGCGCTCGGCGAACTCGCTTGCATTCAACAGCGAGACATGGTCGGGGGCCGCCTCCTGTGGCGGCAGTCTGTGCAGCAACTCTCTGGCCTGTTCTGAGAGGGATCTGTCCACGGCGCCATAGATCTGCTGGCTACCATGAAGAAAGCGAGGGGTACAGCGATCGGCGATGAGGGTGAGCTGGCGATCCAGCTCATCCCGTTTGGCGGCGAATATCATCGCCAGCGTGGGATCCTCGATGCGCTCCAGCGGAATGGCGAACAAGCGCCGCTTCAAACGCGTAACCTGCACCGGCCTGGGCCGGTAGTGAAACTCGGGCGTGCGGGCGAAGCGACCGTCGCTGAACTCCTGCCAGGCTGCCCGGACATTAACGGGAGTAACGTGCAGCAGAAGGTCGAAATCGCGGCCGACAGCGGTAAGGGCGGCATCACTCTTCTGCACCACTGAAGTCATGGCGTGGCGTCCCAGTTCATGATAGTGGCGGGGCCGGTGGCGAGTATAGTTGTGGGAAAAGAGATAGAAAGTACGCTTCAGTACCCGTCCCAGCTCATGGCGAAACCGCTCCAGCTCGAATGGATAGAGGACATTGGAGACCGGATCCCGGT
>JALSRO010000170.1 GCA_026984715.1 Chromatiales bacterium
GTAGTCGTCGGTGTTGAAGATGGCAGAACCGGCCACAAAGGTATCTGCTCCGGCGGCGGCGATCTCACCGATATTGTCTATCTTTACCCCGCCGTCGATCTCCAGACGGATGTCGTAGCCGCTCTCATCGATCAGTCTGCGTGCCTCGCGCAGTTTGTCGAGGGTGGAGGGGATGAAGCTCTGCCCGCCAAAACCGGGGTTGACCGACATCAGCAGTACCACATCCACCTTGTCCATGACGTAGGTGAGATAGTCCAGCGGGGTGGCCGGGTTGAATACCAGCCCGGATTTGCAGCCATTGTCACGAATCAGTTGCAGGCTGCGGTCGATATGCTCGGATGCCTCCGGATGGAAGGTGATCCAGGTGGCACCGGCCTTGGCAAAGTCGGGAATGATGCGATCCACCGGCTTGACCATCAGATGAACGTCGATGGGAGCGGTGATACCGAAGTCACGCAGCGCTTCACACACCAGCGGTCCGATGGTCAGGTTGGGGACGTAGTGGTTATCCATGACATCGAAATGAACCACGTCGGCACCGGCGTCCAGCACGTTTTGCACCTCTTCGCCCAGCCGGGCAAAATCGGCGGACAGGATTGAGGGGGCGATTAGAAAGTTTGACATATTGGCAACCTCACTGTTTATCAGGGCGGCGGGAAAGCCGCCTCGCGCGGCACACTTTACCCGATCAGCCGCCAAACTGCATGTTCATCTTCCGGTTTCGTGAGAAGTGGGTGTTCACCAGAGAGGCAGAGAGGGCACAGAGAGAAGACTGTTCGGGTGGTTGACTGCTTGCTCTCTATGTTCTCCATGTCTCTGTGGTGAATATACCCATCACGGGCGGTGAAAGGAATCAATCTCGCCGCAGGCGGGCGGCGATGCGCAGGCGCAGGGCGTTGAGCTTGATGAAACCTTCGGCATCCTGTTGATCGTAGGCGCCTTCATCATCCTCGAAGGTGGCGATGCTGGCGTCGAACAGGCTGTCGCTCTCTGAAGCGCGTCCGACTACCGTAACGTTACCCTTGTACAGCTTGAGCCGGACCTTGCCGTTTACTGCGCTCTGGGAAGCGTCGATCATCTGCTGCAGTATGCGTCGTTCAGGGGACCACCAGTAACCGTTGTAGATTAAGGTGGCATAGCGCGGCATCAGTTCATCCTTGAGATGGGCCACCTCCCGATCCAGAGTGATGGATTCGATGGCCCGGTGTGCCTTGAGCATGATGGTGCCAGCCGGAGTTTCGTAACAGCCGCGGGATTTCATTCCCACATAGCGGTTCTCCACAATGTCATCGCGGCCGATACCATTGGCTCCACCCAGCCGGTTGAGGGCAGTCATGACCTGCGCGGGAGTCTGCTGTTCACCATCGATTGCGATGATATCGCCATTGCGGAACTCAAGTTCGATATAGGTGGGGTGATCCGGCGCCTGTTCGGGGGCTACACTCCAGCGCCACATATCTTCCTCCGGTTCAGCCCAGGGATCTTCCAGAATGCCCCCCTCATAGGAGATGTGGAGCAGGTTGGCGTCCATGGAGTAGGGCGATTTTTTTCCCCGTTTCTGTTCGATGGGGATGCCGTGCCGTTCGGCATAGCGGAGCAGTTTCTCACGGGAGTTCAGATTCCACTCCCGCCACGGGGCGATGACATGAATATCCGGTTTGAGGGCATAGGCACCCAGTTCGAAGCGCACCTGATCATTGCCCTTGCCGGTTGCGCCGTGAGAAACAGCGTCGGCACCGGTCTGGTCGGCGATCTCCACCAGACGTTTGGCGATCAGCGGGCGGGCGATGGAGGTGCCCAGCAGGTACTCCCCTTCATATACGGCATTGGCCCGGAACATGGGAAACACGTAGTCACGGGCGAACTCTTCGCGCAGATCCTCGATGAAGATCTGCTTTACCCCCAGGGCCTGTGCCTTGGCGCGGGCGGGTTCCACCTCTTCCCCCTGGCCGATGTCGGCGGTGAAGGTGACCACTTCACAACCGTACTCATCCTGCAGCCATTTGAGGATGATGGAGGTATCGAGTCCCCCCGAGTAGGCCAGTACCACCTTTTTGATCTGTTTTGACATCTGCATTGCTCCTCCGCTGAGCGGGCAATTCTAACAGGAGGAGCGGTTTTGGGGGAGGGGTTATCGCTGCAGCTGGATGCGAACACGCCGGTTGCTGGCGCGGCTCCCCTTGTTGCGTGCGCCGTGATGGAAGGTCACCAGAAGTTCGGCAGGTACGCCCTTGTCGATCAGGTAATCCTGGACAGCATCGACCCGCATCTGGGAGAGCTCCTCGTTGTACAGGGCGTCGCCGGTTCTATCACTGTAACCGTTGAGGATGATATGGGTGATGGAGGGGTCTACCTCCAGGTAGGATGCGATGCGTTCCAGTGTGGCTCGGGCCTTGTGACTCAATTCGCTGCTGTCACTGGCGAAGTAGACACTCAGATCGCGCACGTCGCTGAATCCATCGGGGTGGAGGGCCGCGGTACATTGCTGGAACTGCTGTAATACCGGGCGCAAGTGAACCGCAGAGAGAGAGACAACGAACTGGTCACGGGCGTCTGCCCAATCCTTGAACGTCAATACCGGAGACATCCCCTTCTCCAGCTCATAGAGGGTGCGCAGCGTGGCATTGCGGCCAAATACCACGGGTGTGGAGCCGGTTTTCAGGGTGACCCTGGCGATATCGACCGTCCGGGTTTTGTGTTTCCAGGGCGGAGGCACAGCACGCAGGTGGGCTACTCGCGTTTTCTTAGCCGGCTCCCGCTCCAGAAGGAAGGAGAGGGTGAGTCCGCCACCTGCACGGCTGGTAAACAGTGCTTTGCCGAAGTGGGGGATCTGCTGTGACAGCCGGCACTCCAGCACATTTCCGGAGCTGCTCCAGCGGGATTCGTCCGGGGCTACCGCAAAATGAAGCTCACCTGCCTGGGCGGTCAGCAGTGGGGAGATGGCAATAATTATCGCTGGGAACAGCCGCTGCAGATGCATCCGGAGTGAAAGCCATTGAGTGAAACCTACTGATTACATCGGCAGGAAACCGGAACGGCTTTAGCTTCCCGGCAGGCTACAGCCCGGTCTGCCTCGAGTCACTTCACTTTGGTGTCGGGAGAAGGGTGGCTACCCTGGCAGCTGTGGGCTCCGTTCCCGGCGCTGGCTGAACAGCAGTTCGGCAGGGGCGGCGGGAAGTTCGACATGGAAGGTAGTGCCGGTGCCCGGTTCTGTGGTGAAGTTTATCTGGCCGTCGAGCTGTTCCACAATGGCCTTGCAGATGCTCAATCCCAGGCCGCTGCCTCCAGAGCGGCGGTTGCCAGCGGCATCTGCATGGACGAATTTCTCGAAGATACGAGGCTGGATCTCGGGGCGGATCCCCGGCCCCTGATCGGCAACGGAGAATCCGCCGGTGGATTCCCGCTTGTG
>JALSRO010000171.1 GCA_026984715.1 Chromatiales bacterium
GTAATGCTGGGCAAGGCCAACATGGATGAGTTCGCCATGGGGTCCTCCAACGAGACCAGCTATTACGGACCGGCACACAACCCTTGGGATCTGGACGCGGTGCCCGGGGGGTCTTCCGGCGGGTCGGCCGCGGCGGTGGCGGCCCGGCTGGCGCCAATCGCCACTGGAACCGATACTGGCGGCTCGATCCGGCAACCCGCCTCCCTCTGCGGCATCACTGGCATCAAACCCACCTATGGGCGTGTGTCCCGCTACGGCATGATCGCGTTTGCCTCCAGTCTGGATCAGGGGGGAGTGATGGCGCGCAGCGCAGAAGACGCTGCGCTGCTGCTCAGTGTCATTGCAGGCTTCGACGAAAGGGACTCCACCTGTGCTGACCAGCCGGTACCCGACTATGGTGCCACCCTCAACGACTCCGTCACCGGCTTGAAGATTGGTCTTCCGAGGGAGTATTTCACCGAAGGGCTGGATCAGGAGGTGGCCCGAATCATCGAAGCGGCTATAGCCGAATATCGCCGGCTTGGAGCAGAGGTAAAGGAGATCTCCCTTCCGAACACGGAACTAGCGGTACCTACCTACTATGTAATCGCTCCGGCGGAGTGCTCTTCCAATCTCTCGCGTTTTGACGGAGTGCGTTTTGGGTATCGGTGCGAAAATCCCCAGGATCTGGAGGATCTGTACAAACGCTCCCGCGGCGAGGGATTTGGCGCCGAGGTGAAACGCCGCATCATGATTGGAACCTATGCACTATCGGCCGGATACTATGATGCCTACTATCTCAAGGCTCAGCAGTTGCGTCAGCTTATCAGTGCCGATTTTACCAGGGCGTTCGAAGAGGTGGATGTCATCATGGGCCCCACTTCTCCCACGGTCGCCTTCAATATCGGGGAGAAAAGCAGCGATCCCGTCTCCATGTACCTGTCGGACATCTATACCATTGCGGTGAACCTGGCCGGTTTGCCCGGGATGTCGATACCGGCCGGTTTCGCCGGCGGCCGCCCCGTCGGACTGCAGATCATCGGCAACTACTTCCAGGAAGGTCGGCTGCTCAACGTTGCCCATCGATTCCAGCAAGAGACCGACTGGCATGCCAGGGTTCCTGAACAGTATGCAGATTAATCAGAAGGGTTGACACACTATGGAATGGGAAGTAGTCATCGGGCTGGAGATCCATGCCCAGCTCGCCACCAAAAGCAAGATCTTTTCCGGTGCCGCCACCGCCTATGGAGCCGAGCCCAACACTCAGGCCTGCGGGGTCGATCTGGGGCTTCCCGGCGTTCTGCCGGTGTTGAACGCCGAGGCGGTACGGATGGCATGTATGTTCGGGCTGGCCATTGATGCGGAGATTGGGCTCCGTTCCGTATTCGCCCGCAAAAACTACTTCTATCCGGATCTTCCCAAGGGGTATCAGATCAGCCAGTACGAGCTGCCCATTGTGGGGAGGGGAAAGCTGGCTATCGAACTGGATGATGGCAGCACCAAAATCGTCGGAATCACCCGGGCCCATCTGGAGGAGGATGCCGGAAAATCGCTCCATGAGGATTTTCACGGCATGACCGGTATCGACCTCAACCGGGCAGGTACGCCGCTGCTGGAAATTGTCTCTGAACCGGACCTGCGTTCGGCCAAAGAAGCGGTTGCCTATATGAAGAAACTTCGCTCCCTGCTGCGCTATCTGGAGATCTGTGACGGAAACATGCAGGAGGGTTCCTTCCGCTGCGATGCCAACGTCTCGGTGCGCCCGAAAGGGGAGAAGAAGTTCGGCACCCGCACCGAGATCAAGAACATCAACTCGTTTCGCTTCGTGGAGCGTGCTATCGACTACGAAGTGGAACGACAGATCGATCTGCTCGAGGGGGGAGGGGGTGTCGTCCAGGAGACCCGCCTCTACGATGCAGCCAAGGGGGAAACACGGTCCATGCGTAGCAAGGAAGAGGCGATGGACTATCGCTATTTCCCCGACCCCGACCTGCTGCCTCTGGAGCTGGAGCAGAGCTGGCTCGACGAGATCCGCACCACTCTGCCTGAGCTGCCGGACGCCAAAAAGGAGCGATTCATGTTCGAGTACGGCCTTACTGCCTACGATGCCGCAGTGCTCACATCCAGTCGTGAACTGGCCGATTTCTATGAGGCGGTGGAGAGCAGTTCAGGCGGAGAGGCCAAACTGGCGGCCAACTGGGTAATGGGTGATTTCTCCGCAGCCCTCAACAGGGACAACCTGGAAATCGCCTCCTGCCCGGTCAACGCCGCCATGCTCGGCACGCTGATCCAGCGTATTGCCGACAATACCATCTCGGGAAAGATAGCCAAGCAGGTGTTCGAGGCCATGTGGGATGGAGAGGGCGACCCGGACAGCATCATTGAGAAAAAGGGCCTCAAGCAGATAACCGACCCGGGCGCGATCGAGCAGGTGATCGACCGTATCCTGGCGGAAAACCCAGAACAGGTGGAGCAGTATCGCGCCGGAAAGGAGAAGCTGCTGGGATTCTTCGTGGGACAGGCGATGAAGGCGACCCAGGGGAAGGCCAACCCCGGTCAGCTGAACGCCCTGCTCAGGAAAAAGCTGAACTCATGAGTATCCGGGGTGTCACTCTTTGTTAGATGATCGACAGCGGAGGGCCACGAATGGCGCATACCGGCATCACTATTGACAGTGACAGGACGCTGAATAAATATATCCATGGCCTTTTTCGACCAAGGAAGCGGGGAATACGGTTTTCCGCCTTCTTCTGGATTCGGCAACGATATATGTCGCAACTCCATCTCGCTGCAGAGTGGCTACGGCGGCGATGGGCCACCTTGCCGCGAACCAGCGCGCCACGACTGAATACGATATATATCATCATCAGGTTGATAAAGTGGGGGACGGTGCTCCTTCGTACTGTCGTGGCCAGGCCGAAACAAAACGCTATTCTTCAACGGCCTGCCAGCCTCATGGCTGGGCGTGGCTGGCCTCGCCGCCGATTCAACGGCATCTTCGTTCTGCTGTCTGCCCTGCTGTTGGCCGGATGCAGTTCGAGCATTCCCGTCAAGGTGGACTCCATCGTGGGGTCAGAACGGCTGCCCGGCAAGAGTTATCGCTGGTTCAGCGGGATGAAGAAGGTGGCACCCAACGACCTCTATTTCCGTGAGTTCAGCCGCTATTTCCGTACCGCTCTGAAGCAGAAGGGGTATCGGGAGAGCGGCAACGAAGATGCCGACCTCGCCATCTACTTCAGCTATGGGGTGAGTCCCGGCAAGACAGTGCGGTACACGACCTCCACACCGCTGTATGACTGGTTCGGGGGAGACACCATTATCTATGTGGAGACCAGAAACCAAGGGGATGGCGCTACATCCCGCACTGCTCGCACCATCACCACCCCCGCTTACCGGCGCATGGTTGGAGTGGA
>JALSRO010000172.1 GCA_026984715.1 Chromatiales bacterium
GGGCGCCCATGAGCTGAATTTTTCCTCCGATATCGACCTGATTTTCACCTATCCCGAAGCGGGCGAGACGGTTGGTGGCAATCAGGCTGTCAGTAACGAACGCTACTTTATCCGTCTCGGCCAGGCGTTGATCCGGGTGCTGAATGAACCCACCGCCGAAGGGTTTGTGTTCCGGGTCGATATGCGCCTGCGGCCGTTTGGTGACAGCAGCCCGCTGGTCTCCAGTTTCGACGAACTGGAGAACTACTACCAGATTCATGGCCGGGAGTGGGAGCGTTACGCCATGATCAAGGCACGGGTGGTGGCGGGTGACGCCGAAGCAGGGGCGCGCCTGATGGCGTTGCTGCGGCCGTTCGTCTACCGGCGCTATCTGGACTACGGGGCATTCTCCTCCCTGCGCGGCATGAAGCGGCTGATTGAGAGTGAGGTGCGCCGCAAGGGGATGGAGAACAACATCAAGCTGGGCGCTGGCGGTATTCGTGAGATAGAGTTCATCGGCCAGGCGTTCCAGCTGATCCGTGGCGGGCGCGAACCGGCTCTGCAGGAGCGCCGTATTTTGAGGGTATTGCACCTGTTGCAGCAGGGAAATCTGTTGCCGGAGTATGTGGTGCAGCAGTTGAGTGACGCCTATCTCTTTCTGCGCCGCACCGAACATCGCCTCCAGGAGTATGCCGATCAACAGACCCACAAACTGCCGGAGGATGAGGCCGGGCGCCTGCGCCTGGCGCTCAGTATGGGGTTTGACGGCTGGGAGCCGTTCAAAGCGGAGCTGGATGCGCACCGCAGCAACGTGCAGGAACATTTCGAGCAGGTTTTCGCAGCGCCGCAGACCCGCCATGCCGAGAGCGACGAACTGGAACTGAGCAGCGTCTGGCAGCAGGAGTTGGAGCCGGAACTTGCCCTGCAGGCGCTGAGCGCTGCCGGATATGAGCAGCCGGAAGCGGTGCTGCGTCAGCTTGATCTCCTCTACAACGGGCGCCGTTACCAGACCCTGGGTGACAAAGGCAAGCAGCTCATGGACCGGCTGATGCCGCTGCTGCTGGGGGTGGCCGGGCAGATGGAGCAACCCGATGCGGCACTGGGCCGGGTGCTTCAGCTGCTGGAGCAGATCCTGCAGCGCAGCGCCTATCTGTCGCTGTTGGTGGAGAATCCGATGGCGCTGTCGCAACTGGTCAAGCTGTGCGCCGCCAGCCACTGGATCACCCGGCAGTTGACCCGCTACCCGGTGTTGCTGGATGAGCTGCTGGACCCGCGCATGCTCTATTCGCCGCCCGGTCGCGAGGAGCTGGAGGCCGAGCTTCGCCAGCGCCTGCTGCCGGTCGCCCAGGATGATCTGGAGCGGCAGATGGAGCTGCTGCGCCACTTCCGCCACAGTAATGTACTGCGGGTGGCGGCAGCGGATGTGGCCGATGCCATCCCGCTGATGGTGGTCAGCGACCATCTGACCGATATCGCCGAGGTGGTGCTCGAGCAGACGCTGGAACTGGCCTGGAATCATCTGCTCGAACGGCACGGTGCGCCACCCTGCAGTGGAGATGGAAAGGGGTTCGCGATTATCGCCTATGGCAAGCTGGGTGGAATCGAGCTGAGCTACGGTTCCGATCTGGATCTGGTGTTTATCCATGACAGTGATTCGGGGGATACCGATGGACCCAGACCGGTGGCCAGTACTGTGTTCTATGCACGGCTGGCGCAGCGCATCATCCATATTCTTGCCACCCGGACAGCGGCCGGAATGCTCTATGAGGTGGATACCCGTCTGCGGCCCAGTGGCGCTTCCGGGCTGCTGGTGAGCAGTTTTGAGGCCTTTGCCCGATACCAGCAGGAGAAGGCGTGGACCTGGGAGCATCAGGCGCTGGTACGGGCGCGGATTGTGGCCGGTAGTGAATCGCTGGGGCAGCAGTTCTCCCGGCTGCGACGCCAGGTGCTTTCCCGTGTTCGGGACAAAACCGCCCTGCGCAGGGAGGTGGCCGAAATGCGCAGCAAAATGGTGGAGACCCATTCGGGGCGGGACAGGGATCTGTTCTATCTGAAACAGGATCCCGGAGGTATCACTGACATCGAATTTATGGTGCAATATGCGGTACTCGCTTGGGCGCATCAACACCCGGATCTGCTTGATTACACCGATAACATCCGTATTCTGGAGCGTCTCGCCCAGGCAGAACTGTTGACCGAAGCGGAGGCCGGGCTGCTGGGCGATGCCTATCGGGCCTACCGGGCGCGTCTGCATCGGCTGGTACTGCAGGAGGCTGCACCGGCGGTGGCGGCAGGAGAGTTTACGGCATACCGTGCGGGAGTCAGCCGCTTGTGGAAAAAATTGATTGAGTGACTGCTCGTCTCGGTTTTGATACCAAAATGGTATCCAATGCGGTCGAGCGGATGTTGGCTGTACAAAAACGGGTGGATCGGCTATCATGTGTACATATGTACAGAAAGCGGCATTAGATGTATATCACAATAGACACCTCAGCGTTGATTGCCGCTATTGGCAATGAAGCGTCAAAGCAGAAAATCATAGAAGTAACAAAAGGTTGCTCCCTTTGCGCACCCGCGTCCGTCCACTGGGAAATTGGCAACGCATTTTCTGCCATGTTTAAAAGGCAAAAGTTAAGCATTGCATTGGCAAAACAGGCGCTTGCTGTTTATCGTGAAATACCCGTCAAATATATTGATGTTCCGATTGAAAGAGCGCTGGAAATAGCCCATGCACAAAACATGTATGTCTATGATGCCTATCTCATCCAATGCGCCCAGCAAACCGGCACAGCATTGCTGACCCTGGATAAAGGGCTAAAGGCCGTAGCGGAAAAAATGGGCATTTCGGTATTGGAGGCAAGGCCATGAGAGAGTACAGCTTTACCGAGGCAAGACAGCACTTTGCATCCATTCTGGAAGAAGCAAAAAAGGAGGGTGTTGTTTGTGTGAAAAAGAGGGATGGTGAGGCGTTTTATATCAGGCCTGTTACCCCAAAACAGTCTCTCCTGGATGTAAAAGGGGTTGATCTCGGCATCACCTCGTCGGAGATTGTAGATGCAATCAGGGAAGGCAGAGAAAGAGAGTACTAGAAGTCTGCAGTGTTGGCAGGCATCCAGCATACTATGGCAGGTTGTTGGCTGGAACGAGATTGAACGGCGAAAGCGATTTTAGATTAATGCAACTGAATTACAGGAAGGCAAGGAGTAAAACTTATGTCGATGGCTGATCGCGATGGGGTTATCTGGATGGATGGGGAGATGGTTCCCTGGCGCGAGGCCAAGGTGCATGTGCTGACCCATACGCTGCATTACGGGATGGGTGTGTTCGAGGGGGTGCGTGCCTATCAGGGTGACAAGGGAACCGCCATCTTCCGCCTGCAGGAGCACAACGATCGCCTGT
>JALSRO010000173.1 GCA_026984715.1 Chromatiales bacterium
ATGCTATACAGAAAGTATCCCCGCAAGAGGCCCGCTCCACCTGGGAGCTTTTCGAACAGCTGACACCCAACCCACCAGGAGAAGAGCATGTGTGACACCTGTGGCTGCAACATCACTCCAGAGAACCGACATCGGCCAACCAGCGACGGCCGGGAGGCTGTATCGGTTCTGAAAGAACTGCTCGATGAAAACGACCGCTTGGCACGACACAACCGAACCCACCTGACCACCCACGGAGTACTCGCTCTCAACCTGATGTCGTCGCCGGGAGCCGGCAAGACCGCCCTGCTCGAAACCACCATAGATGCCCTGAGTGAAGAGTTCCGTATTGCGGTGATCGAAGGCGACCTGGAGACCGAAAACGATGCCAAACGCATCCGCGCCCGCGGCGTTGAGGCGGTTCAGATCGCCACCGGCAGCGCCTGCCATCTGGATGCCCGGATGGTACATGATGCACTCCACCGGCTCCCTCTCGGCGAACTGGATCTGCTGTTCATCGAAAATGTCGGAAATCTGGTCTGCCCCGCCAGCTTCGATCTGGGACAGCACCATAACGTGGCGCTGCTGTCGGTGCCGGAGGGAGATGACAAACCCGCCAAGTATCCAGTGATGTTCCGCAGTGCGGATCTGGTACTGCTGACCAAAACCGACCTGCTCCCCTGGTTGACCGATTTTCACCCGGATCGGGCAGAGCGCTATCTGCGTGAGTTGGCCAGTGGTGCACCGATGCTGCCGCTGTCAGCCACCAGCGGTGACGGACTGGAGGGCTGGCTGGAATGGCTGCGCAACATGCACCGGCAGCAGCACACGGCCACGGAGCGTGCCGAAGCGTAGCCATGCCACCGAATGCCCGACAGTGGCTGGAGTATATCCGCGCTCTCGAACTCCCCTCCCGCGTGCGCATCATGAACGTCTGCGGAGGCCATGAACGCGCCATCACCATGGCTGGCCTGCGTAGCCTCCTGCCATCGACCATAGAGCTGATCCCCGGGCCGGGATGCCCGGTGTGCGTCTGTCCGGAAGAGGATGTCGCCCTGGCGATGGAGCTGGCCCTTCAGGAAGATGTCATACTGGTGGCATTCGGCGATATGTTACGGGTACCCATCAACCGGCCACGGCGGGAGATCCGCTCGCTGGAGCAGGCCAAGGGCGCCGGAGCAAGCATCCTGCCGATAGCATCTCCTGCCGAAGCTGTACGGATCGCCCATCGCAACCCGGAACGCCAGGTGGTATTCTTCGCCGCCGGCTTCGAAACCACCACCGCGCCGGTGGCCGCAATTCTGGCGGAAGAGATGCCGGACAACCTCTCCGTGCTGCTGTCTGGCCGTCTCACCTGGCCAGCGGTGGCGATGCTGCTCGACTCTGGGGAAGCCGGCTTCCAGGCCCTGATCGCCCCAGGGCATGTCTCGGCGGTAATGGGGCCGGAGGAGTGGGCTTTCGTGGTACATGACCACCGCATTCCCACAGCCGTTGCCGGGTTCACCCCGGAATCACTTCTGGCGGCCATCTACTCCACCCTGCGACAGCTACGGGAGGGATGCTGCTTCCTCGATAACTGCTACCCGGAGGTGGTCAAGCCCGGAGGAAACCGCTGTGCCCAGCGCTGCCTGGGGGAAGTACTGGAGATCGGCGATGCCGACTGGCGCGGTATCGGCACCATACCAGCATCGGGTTACGGCATCAGGCCGCACCTGGCACGACATGATGCGCGACAGCTGTTCCCCTCTCACGTAGAACGAACCCATACGGTGGAGAGCCGCATGCCCGCAGGGTGCGACTGCGCCCAAGTGGTTTTGGGCAGGATATATCCCGACCAGTGCAAGCTATATGGCAGGACATGCACTCCTCGAAGCCCTGTGGGCCCCTGCATGGTGTCGGACGAGGGAGCCTGCCGTATCTGGTGGAGCGGCGGAGTGCGCCGGGAACAACATCGGAACGGGGTGGTAGCATGAGCCTGGGCATGCTCTCCCTCGGTTTCGTCATCGGGATGCGCCATGCGCTGGAGAGCGATCACATCGCAGCCGTGGCTTCGCTGGCAACCCGCAGCCACACGGTTGCCGACACCATCCGCCAGGGAGCCGCTTGGGGCATCGGCCACACCCTCACCCTGTTTCTGTCCGGGTTGCTGGTGCTGCTTCTGGACAGCCTTATCCCCGAAACCGTAGCACGCACGCTGGAACTGATGGTGGGCATAATGTTGGTTGGGCTGGGCGCGGATGTGCTCAACCGCCTGCTGCGCCACAGGGGTGACCGCAGCCCGGCCTACCACGCACTCGATCCCCGGCGGGGGCCAGAGCATGACCTCTGCCATCACCTCCCCAGGCTGCCCTTCCGCGCACTGCTGGTCGGAATGATGCACGGAATGGCGGGGTCGGCGGCACTGATACTGCTGACTCTGAGCCAGGTACAATCGCCTCTGGCCGGAATGGCCTATATCACACTGTTCGGCATCGGCTCGATTGCGGGGATGGCGGCGCTCTCCGCCATCATCGCCCTGCCGCTACATTACTCCGCTGTCACCCTGGAGCGGATCTACACCCTGCTCAGGGCTGGAATCGGCATCGTTACCCTGCTGGTGGGGTGTACGATACTATACGGAGTTGCCACTGGAGGGGGTACAGGATAGCAGCTCCGGCTCCTTGATGTTGCCCTGTTCCGAGGGAGACGGCACCCCAAATTGACGAAGCGGGATACATCGACTATTACTTCATAATACCGCCACCACCGCCATTCCCCCTGCGGGGCCATCTCACCCGGATATGGAGAGTTGCACCATGGGTATCATCAAAGAAGACATCACCAGATTGAAAAGTGATCTGGAGTCGCTGCACAGGGACGTTGCCGAAGCACTGGACCATCTGGAATATCACCTTGGCGTGAAAAGGATGGACGAGCACGATATTCGCATGATGCAGAAACATCTGAAAAAGATGGATCAGGATATGAAGGATCTGATCAGGCATGTCGGCCTGATGGAGGATAACCAGGAGGAGTAGCACCCGCTTCCTGCCTGGAACTGCGGGGGCCTCTTCCCTCCCATCTGATGCCACGGAGAACTGTCTCCTGTCGTCGCCACCGGAACGGGCAATTTCCAGGGCTCAAAACCCCAGCGCCATCTCCACTCCGTAGCTGGAGGATTTCTCCGCGTAGAACTGGCCGTAGGGGATATGACCGTTATAGAGTGCCAGCAAAATGCGCAGGTTGTGCGCACCGGGCCTACTACTCCCCAACTCGACCCCTGCCTTCAGGCTGGTGTCGATGGTCCACCCCAGCTCCTCGCGACTCGCAAGATTCAACCCGGCTATGATGCGCGCAGATCTTCCATGGAGACCCTTGCCACGGTACTCGACACCACCACGCAGCATCGGGGGATCGAT
>JALSRO010000174.1 GCA_026984715.1 Chromatiales bacterium
TGAATGCGTTGGCCATGCAGGATGTACTGGAGCGGGAAGGGGTCCCGGCGCGGGTGATGTCGGCCCTGGCGATGCCCGAGCTGTGTGAGACGCTGGAGCGCCGCAAAGCGGTTCGGCATCTTGAAGAGGGCCGGGTGGTGATCTTCGCCGCCGGTACCGGAAACCCCTTCTTTACGACCGATTCGGCAGCCAGCCTGCGTGGTATCGAGATCGATGCGGAACTGGTACTCAAGGCAACCAAGGTTGACGGCGTCTATTCGGCCGATCCGGTACAGGATTCCGGGGCGGTGCGTTACAACCGCTTGACCTACGACGAAGTGCTGGAACAGCAACTGAATGTGATGGATACCACGGCGTTTGTGCTATGCAGCGAACATAACCTCCCACTGCGTGTGTTCAATATGAACCGCCCGGGTGCGCTGATGCGCATCCTGCAGGGAGAGGATGAGGGGACGCTGATCGAAGGTGGAGAGAAGTAATGATAGATGAAATCCGGAAGGACGCCGCGCAACGGATGGAGAAGAGTATCGAGGCATTGAAGGGCGAGCTGGGAAAGTTGCGAACCGGGCGTGCCCACACCAGTCTCCTGGATCACATAACCGTAGAGTACTACGGCAGCGAGATGCCACTGAGCCAGGTGGCCACCATCAAGGTGGAGGACGCCCGTATGTTGAGCGTCACTCCATGGGAGAAAGAGATGGTGGCACCTGTCGAGAAGGCCATCATGACCTCTGATCTGGGGCTGAATCCGGCCACGGCCGGGACCGTCATCCGGGTCCCGCTGCCAGCCCTGACAGAGGAGCGGCGCAAGGAGATGATCAAACTGGTGCGTCATGAGGGAGAGAAAGCGCGTGTGGCCATTCGCAACATTCGTCGGGATGCCATTCACAATCTGAAGAGCCTGCTCAAGGAAAAGGAGATCAGCGAAGACGAAGAGCGCCGTGCCCAGGAGGTGATCCAGAAGTTGACGGATCGTCACATCGAACAAGTTGAGAAGCTGCTGGAGAGCAAGGAAAAGGATCTGATGACCATCTAGTGAGGCTGGGCTGGCGCCTCATCTGTGCATCTCCACACCAAACCGTTAACAGTTGATGTCTGAATCCGACCAGAATAGCGCTGCCAAAGTCCGGAGATCCATTCCCCGGCATGTCGCCATCATCATGGACGGAAACGGACGCTGGGCGAAGCAGCGCCGTCTGCCGCGCATTGCGGGACACCGTGCCGGTGTCAAGTCGGTGCGCCGCGTGGTGGAACAGTGTATCGAGCATGATATCGAGGCGTTGACCGTGTTCGCCTTCAGCACCGAGAATTGGCGCCGTCCACAGAAAGAGGTGGGGTTGTTGATGGAGCTGTTTCTCACTGCGTTGGAGCGGGAGGTCAAGAAACTGCACGACCATGATGTACGCATGCGCATCATTGGTGATCGCAGCCGTTTTCCGGTTAAACTGCAAAACAGAATAGGGGAAGCGGAACGCTATACTGCGGAGAACAGGAAACTGACCTTTACCATCGCGGCCAACTACGGGGGGCGTTGGGATATCACCCAGGCAGTACGGAAGCTGGCACGGGCTATCGAAGGGGGAGAGCTTCAGGCAGACCAGATCGACGAAAAACTGTTGCAGTCCCATCTGCAGCTCTCCGATCTGCCGGAACCGGATCTCTTCATCCGTACCGGTGGGGAGCAGCGCGTCAGCAACTTTCTGCTCTGGCAGCTGGCCTATACCGAGTTCTACTTTACCGACACCCTTTGGCCAGACTTCGGCAAGGAGAGCTTTAGTGCGGCGCTGGATTCCTTTGCGTCGAGGCAGCGGCGTTTTGGGCGTACCAGTGAACAGGTAGAACGGCAGGAGGCATAACGGTGCCACGCTCTACCGCTACCACCATCCTCTGTCATGGGTTCGGCTATCCCGCGTTATGGCGGAGTGAGTGGATGCTCCAATGAGCCATGTCGAGCCTGGCAATCCACCTGTCGAATCCTCCCTGAGGCAGCGCATCGTAACGGCATCACTTCTGGCGCCCGCGGTGGTTGCAGCGGTGCTGCTGCTTCCCACCACGCTGTTCGGGGGAGGCATGGCTGTGATCGTGGGGCTGGGTGCCTGGGAGTGGAGCAGGCTGGCGCGACTGTCGTCAGACAATTGTCGCTGGCTGTTCACCTTGCTCGTAATGCTCTCCCTGATCCCTGTATGGTTTCTGATGCAGTACGAGGAGGGGGCCGTGTTACTGCTGCTGCCGACACTGGTCTGGTGGTCACTCGCAGCCGTGTGGGTGGCTCGTTATCCTGCGAGTGCTTCCAAATGGTCCCGCTCTGCGGGGCGACGCATTGCTATCGGCTTTATGATACTGGTTCCGGCCTGGGGTGCGTTGATAGCGTTGCATCGTCACGGGGAGCAGGGTCCCTGGCTGATTCTGTTGTTGATGTTGCTGATTTGGGGCGCGGACAGCGGAGCCTATTTTGCAGGGCGCAAATGGGGGCGTGACAAGCTGGCACCGCAGGTGAGCCCCGGCAAGAGTTGGCAAGGGTTATGGGGTGGCATGGCCGTTGCCCTGTCCCTGGCCGTGCTGCTCACTGCCCTCTTTCCTATTCATGTCAAATATCAAATATATTTTATAGTTATTTGTAATATAACGGTTATATTTTCTGTCCTTGGTGATCTGGTTGAGAGTATGTTCAAACGCGATGCCGGGGTCAAGGACAGCGGTAGCCTGCTGCCCGGGCACGGGGGAGTGCTGGACCGAATCGACAGTATTACGGCAGCTGCTCCCGTGTTCGCCCTGGGGACCTTGGGGGTATGTCTGTGATCGGTGTGGCTATACTGGGGGCGACCGGCTCTATCGGCCGCAGTACGCTGGATGTCATTCGCCACCACGGGGGACGCTTTCGAACCGTTGCGCTGACGGCCAATCGACAGTTGGAGAGGCTGTTTGAGCAGTGTGTCGAGTACCGGCCCGAATATGCAGTGATGGTGGACCCCGATTGCGCCCAGCGGTTGCGTGATCGCCTCGCCGAAGCGGGTGTTTCGGTGGAAGTGCTCTCCGGCGCCGAGGGGCTGAAAACGGTAGCCACGCTGCCGCAAGTGGATCACGTCATGGCCGCTATCGTCGGGGCGGCCGGCCTCGAGCCGACGCTGGCCGCCGCCCGCGCTGGCAAGCGCATCCTGCTGGCCAACAAGGAAGCTCTGGTGATGTCCGGGCGAATCTTTATGGATGCGGTTCAAGGCAGCGGTGCCGAGCTGCTTCCGGTGGACAGTGAGCACAACGCCATTTTCCAGTGTATGCCTGCGGATTTCGATCGTGGAGTGGTCGGTAGTGGAGTCAGCAAGATCCTGTTGACCGCCTCGGGGGGGCCGTTTCGCAAACTGCCGCTGGAAC
>JALSRO010000175.1 GCA_026984715.1 Chromatiales bacterium
TTTGTTCTGAACCAGCCACGTTATCAGGGTGCGCAGATTCTGCTGGCCCGGGATAACTTTGGCTGCGGATCCAGCCGGGAGCATGCCCCCTGGGCGTTGCTTGACTATGGTTTCCGGGTGATTATCGCGCCGGGTTTTGCGGATATCTTTTATAATAACTGCTTCAAGAATGGCATCCTTCCCGTCGTTCTCGATGCGGAGGTGGTGGATCAGCTGTTCAATGAGGTGGCGGCGCAACCCGGTTACCGGCTCAAGGTGGATCTGCAGGCGCAGGCAGTGACAACGCCTGATGGCACGGTTCATCCCTTCCCGGTCGATGCCTTTCGCAAACACTGTCTGCTCAACGGCCTGGATGATATCGGCCTGACCTTGCAGCATGCCGATGAGATTCGGGCATATGAAGCGCGGCGCAGAGAGCAGGCTCCCTGGTTATTTTCGGACATGACGTGATGACAAAAAAAATATTGATTTTGCCCGGTGATGGTATCGGGCCGGAGATCGTTGCTGAAGCGGTCAAGCTGCTGGAGGTGCTGCGCAATCAGTTTGGTCTGGCCGTTGAGATGGAGCAGGGGCTGATTGGCGGTGCGGCCTGGGATGCTGCCGGTCATCCTCTTCCAGAGGAGACCCTCGAGCTGGCGCGTGCAGCGGATGCGGTTTTGCTCGGCGCCGTTGGCGGGCCCAAATGGGAGTCGCTGGATATCTCGGTGCGTCCGGAGAAAGGTCTGCTGGGAATTCGGTCGGCTCTGGAGCTGTTTGCCAACCTGCGTCCGGCCATCCTCTATCCACAGCTGGCCTCCGCTTCGGCGCTGAAGGCAGAGGTGGTTGCCGGTCTCGATATCATGATTGTGCGGGAATTGACCGGCGGAATCTATTTCGGCAAACCGCGGGGAATCCGCACCCTGGACAGCGGCGAACGGCAGGGTTACAACACGCTGGTCTATTCCGAATCCGAGATACGCCGCATTGGCCGGGTGGCGTTCGAGACTGCGCTGAAACGCGACCGGCGTGTTACCTCGGTGGACAAGGCCAATGTGCTGGAGTGTACCGAGCTGTGGCGTGAGGTCATGGAGGAGGTCGCCAGGGACTATCCGCAGGTGGTGTTGAATCACATGTATGTGGACAATGCCGCCATGCAACTGGTGCGTGCGCCAAAACAGTTTGATGTAGTGGTCACCGGCAACATGTTTGGCGACATCCTGTCGGATGCGGCTGCCATGCTGACCGGCTCGATCGGTATGCTGCCGTCGGCTTCCCTGGACAGGCAGGGCAAGGGGATGTACGAGCCTATCCATGGCTCTGCGCCGGATATCGCCGGGCAGGGCATCGCCAACCCGCTGGCGACCATTTTGTCCGTGGCGATGTTGTTGCGCTACTCGCTGGAGGAGCAGGAGCTTGCGCAACGCATCGAGGATGCAGTGCAGCAGGTGCTGGGGCAGGGGCTGCGTACGGCGGATATCGACAGTGAAGGGTGCCGCCGTGTCAGCACAGAACAGATGGGTGATGCGGTGGTTGCCGCTTTGTTGGAGCAGAATCGATGAGCAGAGAGTTTGATGTTGCCGTAGTGGGCGCCACCGGCGCGGTAGGGGAGACCATGATCTCCATTCTTGAACAGCGCAAGTTTCCGGTGCGCAATCTCTATCCGCTGGCCAGCAGCCGTTCCGCCGGCAAAAAGGTTCAGTTCAAAGGCAAGTCGATCACTATCGGAGATCTGGCGGAGTTTGATTTTTCCAGGGCGCAGATTGGACTGTTTTCGGCGGGTGGCTCTGTATCTGCCGAGTATGCGCCCAAGGCGGCGGAAGCGGGTTGTGTGGTGATCGATAACACCTCCCATTTCCGTTACGACGATGATATTCCGCTGGTGGTACCGGAGGTCAATCCGCATGCCATCGCCGCCTACAGTGAACGCGGAATCATCGCCAATCCCAACTGCTCCACCATTCAGATGCTGGTTGCGCTGAAGCCGATTTACGATGCGGTGGGGATCGAGCGTATCAACGTCGCTACCTACCAGGCGGTCTCCGGTACCGGCAAGGAAGCCATTGAAGAGCTGGCGATGCAGACCGCCAACCTGCTCAACAGCAAGCCCATCAAACCCAGGGTCTATCCAAAACAGATTGCATTCAACGCCCTGCCGCAGATCGATGTGTTCATGGAGAACGGCTATACCAAGGAAGAGATGAAGATGGTATGGGAGACCCGGAAGATCTTTGAAGACAGTGAGATACAGGTCAATCCGACCGCTGTACGTATCCCGGTGTTCTATGGTCACTCCGAGGCGGTGCATATTGAAACCCGACAGAAGATCAGTGCCAAAGAGGCCCGCCGGTTGCTGGAATCGGCCCCCGGTGTCGAGGTAATGGATGTCCGGGAGCCGGGCGGTTATCCTACTGCTGTTACCGAGGGAGCGAACAACGATCCTGTCTACGTGGGCCGTATCCGGGAGGATATCTCCCACCCCAGAGGACTCAATTTGTGGGTGATAGCTGACAATGTACGTAAAGGAGCAGCGTTAAATAGCGTTCAAATAGCAGAAATATTGGCCGATAGCCATTTGTAGGTTATATTACGGCACTATATTACATATAATCAATCTGTTCTGATATGAAAATAGGTCTGCTGCGCGGGGAAAGAGTGATGGCTGCGAAGGGAACGATTCGAATACTGCTCTTCTTGTTATTTATGCTGCCTGTGGGGGCCTATGCCCTTGGGCTGGGGGAGATCAAGCTGCGTTCGGCGCTTGAAGAGCCCTTCGATGCGGAGATCGAGCTCTCTTCCGTCAAGGAGTCGGTGCTGAAGAGCCTGCAGGTGAAGCTGGCCTCCAGCGAGGACTTCGCGCGGGTGGGGATCAAGCCGGTGCCGGCGGTCAAGTTGCTGCACTTCGAGGTGGTAAGGAAGCCGGGGGGCGGCGCCGCGATCCACATCACCACGCAGGAGCCGATTCACGATCCCTACCTCAACTTCATGGTCGAGGCGAACTGGGGCCGTGGGCGGGTGTTGCGCGAGTACACCGTTCTGCTCGATCCTCCGGAGCTGGCAGGCGAGGAGAGCCCGGTCATCGAAGCACCGGCCATTACCCCGGCGGAGCCTCCCGCTGTGGCTGGTGCTCCCGAGGTAGAGCCTCCTCCCGTCGCGGCCGTGGTTGCCGAGCCGGAGGTTCCCCCGGTAACTGCCGCCGATGGCGGTGACGAGGAGGTGATTGAGCCCGAGCCACTGCCACCGGTGGATGACGAAGGGCTGATCGAGCCGCAGGCGGCCGAGCCGGAGTCGCTTCCTGATGTTGCCGAACCGGGGATTCTCGAGCCGGAGACGGAAACCACCACCGAGGCCGAGGCGCTGCCACCGGTGGATGACGAAG
>JALSRO010000176.1 GCA_026984715.1 Chromatiales bacterium
AGTCATTTTGCAGGCGCCGGCAGAAATCGCACATCCTCTGGAGGGCGCTCTGCTGAACTCCTGGACGCCACCCGTATCAACCCCGCCACAGTCGCACTACAAATCTGCCACCGACAAGCTACATGGTCAGTTTCAGGTAACAGACGATACGGTTCTCATGGTAGCGGTTCTTCTTGCTGTAGGCGTAGCGCTGAATATAGCGGTATAGGCACGATGCCGAAGTGCGGTGAGACAGCTCCCGCAACAACCCCACTTCGGCACTCCAGGCCGTTCCCTCGAATCGGGTGAAGCGATATATGTGATGCTGGTAGTTACCACCGGACAGCAGCTCCGTATCTGGGCTCAGACGATGTTTCCAACTGGTGTAGAGACCATAGCTCAGCTCGCTGTCACCCTGCTCCAGATAGTGACGCCTTTCATAGAAAAGCATCGCGGTAACCGCATCGTCCCCCGTCTGCCAGCCAAAGACCGACTGCCCGCGCTTGCGAAGGTAGCTCTCGTCGAACAGACCAAAATCGTTCAACTCCAGTACGGTGAGTCTTCCCGCGTCGGGATACTCAATCCGCTCTCCGGTGTCCGGATCGAGATAGACGGGCGTCAGCTGTCCGGTGTCGGGATCGACCTCACCGGGCAGGTACTGCCCCGTATCCGGATCGCGGAAAGAGTAGAGCCCCCGTTCGCTCAGCGCCTG
Organism: Chromatiales bacterium; assembly: GCA_026984715.1. Taxonomy (GTDB): domain Bacteria; phylum Pseudomonadota; class Gammaproteobacteria; order Thiohalospirales; family Thiohalospiraceae; genus DRMK01. The sequence continues at coordinate 692 of JALSRO010000176.1, forward strand.
CTGCTGCGATACCACCATCTCCCGATAGCTGGTCTGCCATACGCTGCGACGGAATCGCATGCTGAATTCACCGCGCCAGCTCTTTCCAGGATTCATCCCATAGTCCCGGTCACGCCAACTCAGCTCAAAGCTGGTCCGCCGGGAAGGGTTCCAGAAGGTTCTTACCATCTTGAAATGATCACCATAAAGGGCATCCACTCTCAGAGTTCGCCGGATACGCAGACCAACCCCACCCGCCCAATAGACACCATTCTCATACTGGCGCGTCCAGGATGTGGAAAACCCGAGGTGATGGTTTTCCGAACCGCCTCTGACGATGAGTGCAAAACGGCGATCGAACCGATAGCGAAAATTACCCGCCGCGATTTCGTGGTCCATCAGAAAGTAGTCATCGCGCTCCAGCCGCTCATTCTTGTAGTGGAGGTTCCAGATGAACTTTCCCCAACGCTTGTTTGCCAGGCGAAAATTGAGACGGTTGGTTATGCCGTCCGAAGCCCGCTTCTCCACTCTTGTCTGGGCATAAGTGTAACGCACCACCATCCTGGCGATGCCGCCAAGGCTCCTGCGATAGGTGGGACTCAACTTGAGTGTTGTTATGTCGGCGCGATTGCCTGGCAGATAGTAGTCTGCCGGAATACCGGGATAGGCGTAGAGGGGATGCTGATAATTATATGCTTCGACATCGAAAAAAAGGCGGTTACGAATGAGCTCCCCGCTGGAAACCGCCTCCAGCTGATGGTTGATCACATCGTACTGCTTCTGATACGCATAGGAGAGATTTTGCATCCGATAGCTGGCATTCAGCGTATAGTGACGCCCTGCGCCCTTGATCCAGAGACCCGGCGTAATTTCGGAAATGATATCCTCTCTTCTCTTTCCAAATGCCCGTAAACCGACATCGGATGCGAGCCCCGCATTGTCACTCAGACTCACCCCCCCCTTCAGTGAGGGCTCTATCGACCACCTGGCGATAGCAGGGGTGAGGAACAGCACCCCCCCGGTGCAGATCAGGAATATCCATAGCAGACGAAACACAATATTTTTTCTTGTTGTCTATAAAAAACAGAAGTGCCACCGACATACTCCAACCGGCAGCACGTCACCCTCCGAAACCAAGCCGCCCGAGCGCGTGGAATCACTCGTAACGACCATAGTACCCGCCATAGTAATCGCTCTTGAATACCTCCGGACTCTTGTTCAGAACCATCCCGATCGCCTTGTTCATATCGAGCTGGGCAACAGAGTCCTGAACCGCCTGGAGTGGAGTCTTTCCCGCCTCCACCACGACCAGAATCTGCCCCATCAGCTGGGCCAGAACGGTTGCCTGGCTCGTCGCCAGCAGCGGCGGACTGTCGAAGATTATGATACGGTCACCATAGCGCTCGGAAAGCTCTCGGACGAGTCGCTGCATCCGCTCGCTTGCCAGCAGTTCCGGTGTATGCCCCAGACTTCTGCCCGCCGGCAATACCCGCAGCCGTGGCAGGCTGGTGGAGAGAATCGCATCACCCAGTTCGAGCTCCGGATCCTGCAGAACATCGACAATTCCGATGTGTTCATCCACCCCCAGTAGCTTACTGGTGCTGCAACGTAGATCGTCGCAGTCCACCAGCAGTACGGTGAAATCCTGCTCCATCGCCATGCTGATAGCAAGATTCACCGAGGTGAAGGTCTTTCCTTCACCCGGCATCGCGCTGGTGACCATGATCAGGTTACCGTGGTCCACCAGTCCCGCTCCCTTGCCGAAAGCATTGTTCAGCAACGGCCGCTTGATCATCCGGTACTCCTCGGCCTGCCGGCTGCGACGATCACTGGGGCTCAGGAATCCAAGTTGTTTCAGCTCGCCGAAATCGATCAGGCAGGCCGGCTTCCCCGTTGCCGTTGACCGGGCACCGCTGTCATCCACCAGTACCGGCGAGTCCCCACCCGCGTGGTCACTCTTCTTTGTCTGTCTGGCCATCGTCGCTTCCCCACTCTCCGCTACTCTTTCCGAACGCCCCATGATCTTCCCTATCCTGTTCGAGTCAGCTCACCATCATCTTGGCTGCACTCAAAGCCCCTGATACCTGAACCAGAACCACCGCCACGTATGTCGCCAGCAGCATGGCCAGCCCCAACAAGAGTACCCGCCGCTCCCGCTGTTCGATTGCACGGATCTGCGGCGTGACCACCCTGCTCACGGTACCAATCACTGGCAATCCGGTAGCCTCTTGCAGGGTCTTTCGGTTATAGATTCCGGGTCGGATCTGGGTCAGCAGAAATGCCAGACCGACACCGCCTGCCAAGCCGGCCAGCAGAACCACGCTACTCCACAACAAACGGTTGGGACCGGCGGGAAGTAACGGAACGAATGGAGGCTCCACAATCTTGATCTTGAACTCTCCTCCTGTCTCGTCGGCATCTTCGGAGAGCTGTGCCTTCTGACGCCGCTCCAACAGTGCCTGATAGTTCTCCTTGTTCACCTTGTAGTCACGGTTGAGCTGCTGCAGCTTTGTCTCCACCTCCGGCTGGGTATCCACCAGCTCTTTCAGCCGGGCCACCCGCTGCTCATACTCGTCGACCATGGCGCGCGCAGCCGCTACATTCGCATCTGCCTCTCCCAGAGCCAGCTTCAACTCCTGGAAATAGGGGGACGACTCAGTCTGTGCCGGTGTCGCTGCCAGCC
>JALSRO010000177.1 GCA_026984715.1 Chromatiales bacterium
TTCGGTCAGGCCCAGATGCAGGGGATAGTCGCAACGGCTGGCCAGTTCACGATAGACGCTGATCAGATCCTGCACGCCACTCATCTTGCAGGAGAGAATGATCCGGTCATGGCCCAGCCCCAGCTGTTCGGCCCGGGCAGCGCTCTCCAGCGCGGATTGAATCAGCGCCTCATGCATCACCTCGGCGGGTTGTTTCGGTTCTGCAAGCCGGGCGTTCTCATCCATCAGACGGCTCAACATCTCCTGATCCAGGCTGCCCCAGTTGACCCCGATACGCACCGGTTTGTCATATCTGCAGGCGATCTCAATCATCGCGGCGAACTGGTCGTCACCCCGTTGACCGCGCCCCACATTGCCGGGATTGATACGGTACTTTGCCAGGGCCACGGCGCACTCCGGAAAATCCGTCAGCAGCTTGTGGCCGTTGAAATGGAAATCCCCTACCAGCGGAGTGTCCACTCCCATGCTGTCGAGCCGCTCGCGGATGTTTGCCACCTGGCTTGCCGCCTCGGCGTTGTTGACCGTAATGCGCACCAGCTCCGAGCCGGCTTCAGCCAGCTGGGCGACCTGGTGGGCGGTGGCCTCACTGTCCGCCGTATCGGTGTTGGTCATCGACTGCACCACTACCGGGGCATCGCCGCCGACGACGATATGGGCGACTTTCACCGGCACGGTGTGATGGCGTTTTCTGTTGGGGATGGGCATGGTGATGGTCTGTGTTGATAACAGTAGGCTATTTTAACCCATTGTCAGCGGTTTCTTAACCGCGCTTCGATGGCGTGCAGCTGCTCGGGCGTGTTGATGTTGAGAAATGCCTCTGGCGTATCGGAGAAATCCACGACTATGCTGCTGTTCTGACGGTGCCAGAGGCGAACCTTGCTTTCGCCGGCCTGAATAAAATGATTGAGTGCCGGTTCAGCGCTTTTCTTGAACAGCGCAAACACCGGTTGAATTACCCCCCCGCCGTCAGCCACGGCGGATATGGCAGCGGCACCTTCCAGCGCATCGCGGAACCGCCCGGCCAGATCCCTGGGGAGCAGCGGGGCATCGCACGGCACAGTGACAAAACAGTGGCTGGAGACCGACTGCATCACCGTGGCGATACCGGACAACGGGCCGCGGTAGTTGCGGTCATTGTCACTGATCACCGGCCAGCCGAAAGCCTCATAGGCTTCCTGGTTGCGATTGGCGTTGATGATAATCTGATCCACCTGCGGATGGATTCGCTCCAGCACATGTTCCAGCATCGGGCGTCCATCGAGCAGGATCAGTCCCTTGTCTTCACCGCCCATGCGGGTTGCCCGACCTCCGGCCAGGATGATTGCTGTGATGTCTGAGTCTGCTGGCATGCAGGTGATCGATCCGGCGTCTGGCTGAAGCCCTGAATGCGACATATATTGTCGCCGTGTTAATACTGGTATTCAAGCTCCTGAGGCCAACGATAATGGAGCAACATTCAGCGGGTGTCTGGCAGAAGCAGTGGGGACGGCAATCGGTTGCCGCTGCAGTTTTGCCGGTTTTGCTCGATCTTCCAGGCGGCCTGTCTCTCAACCTGTTGATTTGGCGCTGTTTTTGTTGCAGCCGGCCGGCTTTTGGCAAGGTTGGCGTGCGGTTTGCAATGTTTTCTCCCGAACGATTGGAACAGATGGAGAGTGGCTTGTGGACAGAATGTTGTATGTAGGGATGAGTGGTGCGCGCCAGCGTATGCTGGCATTGCGCTCTGTCAACCATAACCTGGCCAATGTGACGACTATCGGGTTTCGTGAGGATCTCAATCAGTTCCGCAGTATGCCGGTCTTTGGGCCAGGCCATCCGAGTCGGGTCTATGCCATGGATGAGCGACCGGGGATCAGCTTTTCTCAGGGGCCGCTGCAGCATACGGGGCGCGATTTGGACCTGGCGATCGATGGAGAGGGGTGGTTTGCGGTACAAGCCGCTGATGGCGGAGAGGCCTACACCCGCAGGGGGGATCTGGCTATCGGAGCCGGGGGTCTGCTGATGACTGGCGGTGGGCATCTGGTTATGGGTGACAACGGTCCCATCGCTTTGCCGCCCGCAGAGAGTATCACCGTGGGCAAGGATGGCACCATATCAATCCGCCCCATGGGGCAGTCGGCTCAGGCGCTGGTGGAGGTGGGGCGGATCAAGCTGGTCAATCCCCCACGAGAGACACTCGAGAAGGGTGAGGATGGCCTGGTCAGACTTCGAGATGGAGCATTTGCGACGCCTGATATCAATGTGCGTCTTCAGCAGGGGGCGCTGGAGGGGAGTAACGTGAATGCGGTAGCAGCGATGGTGGAGATGATAAATCTGCAGCGGCAGTATGAGATGCAGGTAAAGATGATGAAGACGGCAAACGATAACGCCGAGGCCGCCGAATCGCTGTTGCGGGTCGGCTAAAGGGGAGGGTGAAAGATGAATCCGGCACTATGGGTAGCAAAGAGCGGGCTCGATGCACAGCAGACGCGCCTGAACGTGGTTTCCAACAATCTGGCCAACGTCAGCACCAATGGCTTCAAGCGTTCCCGGCCCGTATTCGAGGATCTGCTCTACCAGAATGTGCGCCAGGTGGGGGCGCAGACCAGTCAGAATACCACTCTTCCGTCGGGATTGTCGCTGGGTACCGGGGTGCGTACCGTGGCCACCGAGAAGCTGCATACTCAGGGCAACATCGTGCAGACAGGGAACTCACTGGATATCGCCATTCAGGGGCGCGGTTTTTTCCAGATCCAGCGCCCGGATGGCCAGATGGCCTACTCCCGCGATGGTAACTTCCACCTGGATGCCCAGGGCCAGCTGGTCACCTCCAATGGCTACCTGGTACAGCCGGGGATTGCCATTCCCCAGAACGCCCAGAGTATAACCATCGGCGTCGATGGTGTGGTCAGCGTGACGGTGGCTGGCAATCCCCAGCCGAGTCAGGTGGGAACAATCCAGATTGCCGATTTCATCAATCCGGCAGGACTGGAGCCGGTGGGAGAGAACCTCTTTCTGGAGACAGCCGCCAGTGGCGCACCCCAGGCGGGGACGCCCGGGCAGCAGGGACTGGGTACCGTGCTGCAGGGCAGTGTGGAGAGCTCCAACGTCAATGCGGTAGAGGAGCTGGTGAATCTGATTGAGACCCAGCGGGCCTACGAGATGAATTCCAAGGCGATCTCGACCACGGATCAGATGCTGCAGTACGTCACACAGAATCTCTAGGGGTTGATATGAAACAGTCCATTTTTCCGACAATCGCTCTTCTGGTATTGCTGGCGGGGTGCAGCACTACACCAGAGATGGTGCGGCGTGATCCGGCCTATGCTCCAGCGCGTCCGGTGCCTGTTCCGGTGCAGAGA
>JALSRO010000178.1 GCA_026984715.1 Chromatiales bacterium
AAAAAGCGCGCTGGACAAAGCCTTCGTCCGCCGCCTGCGTTTCATTGTCGACTTCCCCTTCCCCGGCATCGAGGAACGAAAACAGATCTGGAGCAAGGTATTCACCCCCGCCACCCCCATTGACGAAAGCGTCGACTTCAACCGCCTGGCCCGCTTCAACCTCACCGGCGGAAACATCCACAACGTCGCACTCAACGCCGCCTTTCTCGCCGCCCGGAGAGACACACCCGTAACAATGGAGCTGCTGCTGAACGCCACAAAAACCGAATTCGGAAAACTGGAACGCCCGGCCAAGGAGTCGGACTTCCGCTGGCAAGGGCCAAAGGGGGTAGTGGCATGAAGATCAATCTGCATATTGAACGGATTGTTCTGGAGGGCATCAGCATACCCTCGAGCCAACACCAAGTTCTGCAGACAAGCATGGCAACTAGCCTCATCCAAATGCTGGCTGATGGAGGGCTTTCGTCCAGATTCGTTCAAGATACATCCTTGCGTCATATATCGACCACAAACAGCATTCAACAGGATGATGCAAATAACTTAATGCATCTTGGAAACAAAGTAGCACAATCGCTATACAGAGGTATCGGTTATGACTAAGACAACTATCAGTCTGCGAACCAAGATGGCAACCGAATTTCCAACAACTAAAAACATACCTCAACTCAGGTATACGCACGGAAACCGCACTGTGACGAATGCCGATGGTAGTAGTGAATATAGTGGTATACAACGAAAACTCTGCATCAGTACAAATAACAACTCAATGGAGCTGGAGGCTGATAGAGTTGCGAATCAGATACTGGCCAAGAAGGCATCCCAATCTCCTAACGATGCCCCTCCACACATTCGTCACCATGCAGGCCAAGTATCAAAGTCATCAGATACTATACCAAGAACTGTCGAGTATGCTCTTGCGCAGCCTGGAAGCCCGCTTCCCCCGACTTTACGGAAAAATATGGAACAACGCTTCTGTCGAGACTTTTCAAAAGCACGAGTACATTTAGGACGGGACGCAGAGCTGTCGGCCCTCGACTTAAACGCCCGTGCTTATACCATAGGACACAACATCGTATTTGGTAAGAACCAGTTCTCTCCTTTCAGCCATGTCGGTCAAAAATTATTAGCACATGAATTGACTCATGTCGTTCAACAAGAAGGGACGAATGGAGCTGCATTTCCATCAATATTGCAACGACAAGCTATTGAGTTTGAGCCTGAGGTAATAACAGTATCCAGATCCAGAAGATCGAGAATATTACGGCGCGCTGGCTGGAAACAGACCAACGTTACAATTATTGCAAGGGACTTCAACGGTGAACCCATGACTGGTCGTAGAGTATTCGCAGAATTTTCTGCGGCAAATGTAGCGAGAGTGGTCGAGGGTGGCGACATCCGAGGAGGAGTAGTAACTCTCTCCAATGTTTGGGTAAAGCCCAGTGGAACGGTTCGTATTATGGCTGTCAGTTTGGGGAGACCAAGACTGGTACCCCAAGGAGTGATTTTCTATAGGCTCCCTAGAAGTGGCGGGCTGAGGCTCGAAGCTACTCAAAGAGCGAGAGAGATAACGGTAACCGCAGCAACTAGCGAAGAAGCTGCACGTACAGCAGGTGCCACTGGTTCAGTAGGTATCGACTTTGAGGTGGTTAGCATGGGAGGTCAGATCAGCTCGCAATCGACCACTTCTAGAGGAAGATCAACATCAAGATCATGGAAAGTTACTATTCCAACATCGACTTTTGATATTAGGCAGGTAATTTAGCTGCATACAGGCGGAAACCCTTGCATGAGAATAGAACGGGCTCGTTTATGTCTGATGTTTATCCCAAATCAAGAGAGTAGTTAAGCGAAAACATCAAGCATAGCAAAATGGCTCATTTAATTTCCTAATGATGGAGAGCATGAAAAGATATGAAGGAATTTCCAAGCACATTTTTAGGAGAAATTCGCTTGCTATTCTTGAATGCCTTCAGTCTGGGTATTGTGCCCGGCCTGAAAATATCGGGCGGAGCATACAAGGACATACTTCGACAACCACCAACCTACATCGGCCCCGAAGGCCGGATAACCCAGGTGATGCAGACCATCCCGGGGGCCGGCGAGCCAAAACCGATCCCCGATGTCCGGGTGATGATTACCATCGATCTGATGAAGTTCAGGCCCGGCGACTTGAAAAAACAGATTGGGGCAATTTTTCGTTGAATTGATGACTGTAAATAGCATGAGAACCAATAGAGGAACCAATCCATGACCACCTTTCCCGGCTCCCCCAAGCTGCTCAAGGGTGGCATTGTGCTGATCAATCCCGCCAACGGCGCAGTGCAGCGAGTCATTGCACTGCAGTACAACCCGAACACGTTGACGCGCACGCTGCAGGTGCAGGGCGTCGATGGCGAGGGTGGTGATCGGTCGGAGGCGTTGCGGCTGAAGGGGCCGCCGGTGGAGACCATCAAACTGGAAGCGGAGATCGATGCGGCGGATCAACTGGAGTTTCCGGATCAAAACCGGAATATCCTGCAGTTTGGTCTGCACCCCCAGCTCGCTGCGCTGGAGATGATCATTTTTCCCGGCAGCGGTCAGCTGCAGTCCAACAACACGCTGGCAAACGCCGGCACGCTGGAGATCGCCCCCATGGAGGCGCCACTGACGCTGTTTGTGTGGAGCAAAAACCGGGTTCTGCCGGTGCGCCTGAGTGATTTTTCCATTACCGAAGAGGCGTTTGATCCGTCACTCAACCCCATCCGCGCCAAGGTCAATCTGACCATGCGGGTGCTGAACGTGAATGACCTTGGTTTCAACCACAAGGGCGGCAGCCTGTTCATGGCCTATCTGCAGAACAAGGAGCAGTTGGCAGCCAGGAATCAGAGCGCTTCCCTGAACGCATTCGGTATCGAGGGCATATCATGAAAGATCCATTGCAGAAGCTGTTTCAGGCCGGTCCGCTGAGCACTACACAGTTTCCCGCCACCAGCCGTTACCACGGCATCGGCACCAGAAAACTGGAACGGGACGACGGCACAACCGTTATCTATCTTGCCCGCCGTTTTGTGCCGCAGATGGAGGCCTTCGAACTGCTGCAGGAGCATGTGGTGACAGAGGGTGAACGGCTGGACAACATCACCGCTCACTACCTGGGGGATCCGGAGCAGTTCTGGCAGATTTGCGATGCCAACGGAGCGATGCGCCCCGATGAGCTGACCGAAACCATCGGGCGCCGGTTGCGCATTACGCTGCCCGAAGGTGTTCCGGGGGTAAAGGATGCATAAGGGGATCCATCTCACCCTGCTGGTGGGGCCGGTGGTCCCGGTGCCGGTTCCCCGTTCGGTCATTGATGCGCT
>JALSRO010000179.1 GCA_026984715.1 Chromatiales bacterium
CCATGCTCCCCGGCACGAGCTGCCTCGATTGCCGCATTCAACGCCAGCAGATTGGTCTGCTCGGAGATACCGCGAATGGTGTTGGTGATATGGGTGATCTTTTCCGCGGCATCTGCCAGCTGCTGGGTAATCTCGACGGTCTGTTCCATATCCCCCTGGAAGCGCTGAAAATCATCCATGGCAGACTCTATCTCTGCCGCGGATGTGGTAGCCGTATCCGATGCGCAACGACACTCGTCCGCTGCAACATCCAGCTGCTCCATTGCCTCACTACTGGCCGAGAGGGCAATGCCGGATTTCTCCTGAATCTGCTTGACGCTGCCATGGATCTGCCTGGTTGCATCATGGATCAGTCCGGCAGCATCGGTAAGCTCCTGGCTCTCCTTGGTCAAGACACTGGAGTTGCCCATGATCCCGCAGATGATGCCGCGCAGCTTGCCTACCGTCGTTGAGATGGCGGTGACGGTCCGCCCCATCTCATCCCTCCCCTGAGCCGGCAGCGATATCGTCAGGTCACCCTGCGCGACCGATGCCATACCCCTCTCGATCATCACTAGCGGCCGGGTAATCTTCGCTGCTACGAACAGACTCACGACCACACCCGAGACAATGCCAAACAGCACGAAGCCACCGAGCATCATGATGATACGCCTACCCTGCTCCCGGCTTGCGGCAAGACTCTCCTTCAACTTCACCCTCTCCCCGTCCACCAGCTGCTGGGAAACCGTCTCCACCTCCTTCAGGAGTGAATCGGCCTCTTTCAGTTTTCGCAATCCCGTCGCATCATCATTCCTTTTCCCGGCACGGATAATGTCGAGCTGCTGCGGTTTGAGTTGCTCGAGCAGATCGGCGAGACGGGCCACCGCGCCGTTGCCAGGCAACGCCGACTGCAGATTCTGGATATCCTCGTCGAGATGGGAAGAGGCTCGGATACTGGCGATCGCCGCCTTGCGGATATCGACACGCTCGTCGGCCGCCAGTAGTGTACTGATGGCCGCATTCATCTCCACGATAGCGACCCGGGCACGGGAAGCAGCCATCACTCTCGCCTGGCTTTCCGTTACGGCACTCTCAGTCGTCCTGCTCTGGTTATGGATAAAACCAGCACCCAATACACCGACACTCACGATACCGACAATCAGCAGGCCCGACAGGGCAAGAATCTTGGTACGCAGGGATAAATCATTGATGCGTTCACTCAAACCGGTCACAACAGCCGCACTCCAATCTGTCCTGTACGATGCTCCGAAATAACGGCCTCTCCGCCGGTTTCTTGAGCTTTCAGACAGGTAATCGGCAGAGACAATGTAAATTTTTTGTTACCAAACGCTTATATACTGGCTTACGAACTCTGTCGAAAAACGGCACAACTCCTCTGATTCGTTGACATGGATCAATGCACACCCCACGTAAGTTTGGTTATATAACCACAATTGTTAGTGGGAATTTACTTTCGATGAATCGACTTGCGCCACTGCTGGCGGGCCTGAAACTGTTTCCTGACGGGGTGCATACGGAGCTGTTGGCACGCTTTGCCAACCACCTGCTGCGGGGCCAAGAGATCGCGGAGCGCCTGGATTACCTGGAGGGGAAGCGGATCTGCCTGACGATAACCGATACCGGCAGCAGCTTTCATGTGCGCGTTGCCCGCCGGCGTCTGGCCAGAAGTTCCAGCCATCTGGGGTGGGACGTGCGCATCAGTGGTGGGCTGGAGGATTTCTGGCGGCTGGCCAACCGCAGCGAAGATCCGGACACCTTGTTCTTCAACAGGGATCTGAAGCTGGAGGGCGATACCGAAGCCGCGCTCTATCTGAAAAACCTGCTCGACGCCATGGAATTCGATCTGGATCTCCATCTGCAGGATGTTGCCGGGGCACGGTTGGCCCCCTACGTCCGAGAGATTATCGATCGCAGCGCCTTGATTCGGCGTGCTCAAAAGTTGGCGAGAATCTGAAATACAACAGGGCTGGATAGCGCTCCAGCCATGGTTTCCTGGCAGTTCTCCTGCTGTTGCGGCACATGGACGTGCTGCGTTTTTTTTCGGTCCACCTACAATATTCTCTCCTCCTGTTTTGCAACCCCTCATGGTGCCAATGACAGGGACAGGAATACTCCTCATTGGCCAATATTACACATGCGCATAAAAATACGCATCACAATTGAAAGTAGTTGTTTTCATGAAACATTTCGATATCCGGACTCCCAAAAGAGCAACCAATCTTTCCATCAACAGCGACCTGCTCCCGAAAGCGCGTAAATTGAACATCAATCTCCCGGCCACTCTTGAAAATGCGCTTACTGAAGAGTTAAAGAACAGGCAAATAGAGCAGTGGCTTGAGGAGAATACGAGGGCGATTCAGGCATACAATGATTTCGTCGAAAAAGAGGGGGTATTCAGCGAAGAGAGCAGGGGTTTCTGATGAGCCAGTTCGGCGTTTACAGAAACAGAAACCCCAAAACCCGAAAAATTTTCCCTTACCTGCTCGATATCCAATGTGATTTACTGGAACAAATTCATACCACTGTCGTTGTTCCGCTGGGAAAATACTCCACAGTCAAGGATCAGGTCATTACAAAACTGTGTCCGATTGTTGAGATTGATGGTATCGAGTACGCTGCTCTCACACAGCAACTTGCCGGAATTGACAGAAGGTTGCTGGGCGTCGATGTAACCAATATTTCAAACTGCGTAAGTGACATCATTGCCGCTGTCGATCTGATTCTCTCGGGCATCTGACAACAAACTCAAACAGCAAAGTCACTGCCCGATCCGGGCACAACAAACGGCCATCACGTTGCGCATGAATGCCGCAATCCGGACCGGCTCCTTTATCCCTTTTTCCCGTTCCACACCACTGCTCACATCCACCGCATAAGGCCGGGTGGTTTCGATAGCCTGTACCACATTGTCGGGGGTCAACCCGCCCGCCAGGATCAGAGGCTTGCCGGCCTCACGGGGGAAGCGTTCCCAGTCGAAGCACTCACCACTACCACCCCGGAGATCCTTGTGCCAGGCATCCAGCAACAGGGCTGCTGCATCGGAGTAGATTTCGGCCTGTTGCGGCACATCCGTCCCTTCCCCCATGGTCAATGCCTTGATATAGGGACGCCCGTAACCACGACAGGCCTCGGGCGGCTCATCACCGTGGAACTGCAGCAGATCGAGAGGTACCTGCGCCAGCACCTCCTGGATGGTGCTCCTTTGCGCATTTACAAACAGGCCGGTGACGGTTACGAAAGGTGGCAGTTGCTCAACGATGGCCTGCGCCTGGGGGATGGTCACGGCGCGGGGGCTGGCCGGATAGAATACCAGCCCAATGGCGTCCGCACCGGC
>JALSRO010000180.1 GCA_026984715.1 Chromatiales bacterium
GGCGATCCACGCCCAGGTGCAGGAGGCAGCCACCAGACTGGGGGGAACCGCGGTTATCGACGAGAATCTGCTGCAGGAGGTCACTGCCCTGGTGGAGTGGCCTGTCGCCGTAGCAGGGGATTTCGACCCCCGTTTTCTCGACATCCCGGCCGAAGTGCTTGTCTAATCCATGAAAGGACACCAGAAATATTTTCATGTGGTAGACGACCACCAACAACTACTGCCCCATTTCATCACCATCAGCAACATCGACAGCCGGGATCCACAACAGGTGCGGGAGGGCAACGAGCGGGTCATCACCCCCCGTCTCAGCGACGCCGAGTTCTTCTGGAACCAGGATCGCAGCACACCGCTGGCAGCGCGGATCGATGATCTGAAGCAGGTGGTATTCCAGAAGCAACTGGGCACCCTTTACGATCGGACAAAACGCATCAGCCAGCTGGCCGCAGCACTGGCACCCGCCATCGGCAGCGATCCGGCCCTGGCGGAACGTGCCGGCCTGCTGTGCAAATGCGATCTGCTCACCGAAATGGTGGGGGAGTTTCCCGAACTGCAGGGGATCATGGGCCGCTACTACGCCCTGCACGACGGCGAAGACGAGCAGGTGGCCCGGGCCCTGGATGAACAGTACATGCCGCGCTTCGCCGGGGATCGGCTGCCAGCGACACCAACCGGGCAACTGCTCTCCATCGCTGACAAGCTGGACTCCCTGGTGGGGATCTTCTCCATCGGCCAGGCCCCCAGCGGTGACAAGGATCCCTTCGCCCTGCGCCGCGCCGCCCTGGGCGCACTGCGCATCATCATCGAGTGCAACCTCGATATCGATCTGGAGGAGGCGCTCTCCCGGGCGGCCGGCAACTACGCTCACAACTTCGTACACAGCGAGATCACCGAACAGGTGTTCTACTTCATGATGGAACGGCTACGCGGATACTATCAGGAACAGGGCTACGCATCCGACCTGTTTGAAGCCGTCCTGACCCGACGCCCCACCCGTCCCGGTGACTTCGACCGGCGGCTGCGGGCGCTGGCCGCCTTCCGCAGGCTTCCCGAGGCAGAGAGTCTGGCTGCCGCCAACAAGCGCATCGCCAACATCCTGCGCAAGGCGGAAGGGGAGCTGCCACAGCAGATCGACAGAGCACTGCTGCAGGACGAGGCCGAAAAGCAGCTCGCCAAGGCGGTGGCAGAGATGGAGGAGAGGGTAGTGCCGCTGTTCCGGCAGGGGGAGTATGAACAGGCATTAACCCGACTGGCTGCACTACGCAATCCGGTAGACGAGTTCTTCGATCAAGTACTGGTGATGACCGAGGACGCCGCCGTGCGCAACAACCGCCTGGCGCTGCTGGAACGGGTGCACAATCTGTTCCTGCATGTGGCCGAGCTGTCCCGGTTGCAGTAGACCAGATTACCATCATGAACTATATCCGCTCATTTCTGTTCAGCATCGGCATGCTGATCTCGATGCTGTTCTTCTCCGTGGCGGGAGTCACTCTCTATCTTCTGTTCGTCCCTTTTCCGATCCGATATCGATTCATTACCCAGTGGAGCAGATTCACACTCTGGTGGCTGAACCTGACCTGCGGAATCGACTACCGGGTCGAAGGAGAGGAGCATATCCCCGACAAACCGGCCATTCTTTTCTGCAAACACCAATCCACCTGGGAGACGCTGGCGCTGCAACAGATATTCCCGCCGCAGGTCTGGGTGCTGAAACGGGAGCTGATGTGGCTGCCCCTGTTCGGCTGGGCCATGGCCACGCTGAAACCTATCGCCATTGATCGCAACGCCGGACGCAGGGCAGTCAAAAAGATTATCGAGATTGGCACAGATAGATTGCGGGCTGGCCTGTGGGTGGTGATTTTTCCCGAGGGGACCCGGGTTCCGCCCGGCGAAACGAAACGTTTTGGCATCGGCGGGGCATTGCTGGCGGAGAAAAGCGGCTACCCGGTGGTTCCCGTTGCCCACAATGCCGGAGAGTTCTGGCCACGCCGGGCTTTTCTGAAAAAACCCGGTACCGTAAAGGTCGTTATCGGCCCGCCCATCGACAGCAAGGGGCGCTCGGCGGCGGAAATCAATCGGCTTGCGCAGCAGTGGATTGAGAAAGCCATGATTAATATTGAGCAACACCCCGCTGATTCTCCGTAGAGAAAATCCAGCGGTATTAGGAGTATAATGATTCGGCACAACCGAATTTTCCAACCACCAATACAGTAAAGGTAGCACTATGCAAAACGGTATGTCTCTAAAACAGTACCTGATAAACCAGCAGCGCAGCGGCATGGATATTGCTGCTGATCTCGTCGATCTCATCTGCGAAACAGCGGTTACCTGCAAGGAGATCACCGCCAGGATCGACCGCGCCTCTCTGGAGGGTGCGCTGGGTGTCGCCGGCTCCGAGAACGTGCAGGGAGAGGAGCAGAAGAAACTGGACATCATCACCAACGATGTGATGTATGAGCACCTGAGCACCACCGGCCTGCTGGCGGGGATGGGCTCGGAAGAGGTGGATGATCCGATGATGATCCCGAATCAGTACCCACGCGGCCGGTACCTTATCTATTTCGATCCGCTGGATGGCTCCTCCAACATCGACGTCAACATCTCCGTCGGTACCATATTTTCCATCGTCGAGGCCCCCCACGGGACCGATACCCCCAGCCCGGATGACTTCCACCAGAGCGGCACCGAGCAGATCGCTGCCGGTTTCTGCGTCTATGGACCCTCCACCACGCTGGTACTGACTGTCGGCAATGGCGTCGCCATGTTCACCCTGGATCGCAGCGTGGGTGAGTTCATCCTGGTCCGTGACAACGTACAGATCCCGGAAGATACCCAGGAGTTCGCCATCAACATGTCCAACCAGCGCTTCTGGGAACCGCCGGTTCAGAAATATATCGCCGACTGCCTGGCCGGAGAGACCGGTCCGTTGGGCAAACGCTACAACATGCGTTGGGTGGCCTCCATGGTGGCCGAGGTGTTCCGCATCCTCACCCGGGGCGGCATCTTCCTCTACCCGATGGATGAACGGATACGTGACAAGGGTGGCAAGCTGCGCCTGATGTATGAAGCCAACCCCATCAGCTTCATCGTCGAACAGGCCGGCGGTGCCAGCTCCACCGGCCGGGAGCGGATCATGGAGGTTGAGGCCAGGGCGCTGCATCAGCGCGTGCCGGTGATCCTCGGTTCAAAAAACGAGGTGGAGAAGGTGGTCGAGTATCACAAGGGAGAGTAATCCGCCTGCCGCCAAACAGAAAAAGCCCGGAAGTCACCTTTCCGGGCTTTTTCATCTCGCGTCTGGCGGTCAATCTCCCAACCGCTCCCTCGCCCGGAC
>JALSRO010000181.1 GCA_026984715.1 Chromatiales bacterium
ATCACCGGGCCGCAGATGTGAAGGAGAGATGGAAAATGAGCTGCGCCGCAGTTCGGCAACCGTCCGCGGCACTTCCATGCCAGCCTGGTGATAGGCGTAGTAAACCAACCCACTACAGTCCATGCCCCGTGGCGAAGCTCCTCCGTAACGGTACGGCACGCCAATCATCGCCAGAGCGACATCGGCGACCATTGCATGGTTGCCGGCTGCGGCGGAACCGGTCGGTGGGGCCGAGGCGCACCCGGCAACCAGGGTGAGAGACAGCAACAACAGCAAGAAACAAACCAACCTGACCATATGCTCTCAAATCTCCAGGATCCATTGCTGCAAAATCAAACCGTTGCGACACCGCGACGCACCGGGAACCTCCATCGGCCCGAAGCGCCGGACACGATGCAACTACAGCGTACTCCGGCTTTCATAGTAAGATAAAAGGAATCGAAAGGACAGAGTCGGAACCCGATGCAAAAACTCAATACCGCCGTTGTCGGCGCTGGTTATCTTGGCCGCTTTCATGCCCACAAATATGCCATGTTGCCCGAATCGAGACTGGTCGCCGTATGCGACATCGATATCGACACCGCGCGCGCAGTTGCCGAGGAACTCGATACAGAGGCGATAGCGGAGTATCGCGACTTGGCGGGCAGGGTCGACGCGGTCAGTATCGTGGTTCCCACCCGTCAGCACCATGCTGTCGCCAAATGGTTTCTGGAGAATGGTATCCATGTCCTGCTGGAGAAACCCATCACCACCACTGTCTTCGAGGCGCGGGAACTGGTAGCCGCCGCCAGGCGCTGGGACAGGATCCTCCAGGTAGGCCATCTGGAAAGGTTCAACCCGGCCATTCTGGCGCTGGAGAAACTCATCACCCGGCCGCGATTCATCGAATCTCACCGGCTCGCTCCGTTCAATCCAAGGGGAGCGGATGTAAATGTGATTCTGGATCTGATGATCCATGACATCGATATCATTCTCGACATGGTCCGGTCTCCGGTAAGACGGATCGACGCGAACGGTGTCGCGGTGCTCTCCCGGGACGTCGATATTGCAAATGTACGGATTCAGTTTGAAAACGGCTGTGTCGCCAACGTTACAGCCAGCCGCGCCAGCGTAAAACAGGAGCGCAAGATGCGCCTGTTCCAGCCCGACAGCTATATTGCCATCGATTTCCAGAACAAGAAGCTGGAGATCTGCCGAAAGGGCGACGCAGAACAGTTCCCCGGCGTTGCGGCCATCGAATCGGAGCAGCGCGCCTTCGAACAGGGTGATGCGCTGCTGAGCGAAATCACATCCTTTCTCGACGCGGTACGCCACAACCGCAGACCTGTGGTGAGCGGTGAAGATGGTCTGCGCGCTCTGGAAACCGCACTGACAATCTCTGACAAACTGCAAAAGGAGCCTGTTCGATGATCCCGATGGTCGATCTCAAAACCCAGTACCAGCAGATCAGGCTGGAGATAGAGGAAGGTCTGCTGCGGGTTCTGGAAGATGCCCACTTTATCCTGGGCCCCAATGTACAGGCCTTCGAGCAGGAAGCGGCCGACTATCTTGGGGTGCGCCACGCCATCGGTTGTGCCTCCGGCACCGATGCGCTGCACTTGGCGTTGGCGGCGGCGGGAATAGAGGCCGGCGACGAGGTGATCACCACGCCCTTCACCTTCATCGCCACAGCGGAAGCCATCTGTTACCTGGGCGCCAGGCCGGTATTCGTGGATATCGACCCCCAAACGTTCAACATCGACATCACCCAGATCGAGGCGGCCATAACTCGCCGGACCAAGGCCATCCTGCCGGTACACCTGTTCGGTCAGCCGGTGGATATGGACTCTCTGATGGAGATTGCAGAACGACACGGACTCAAGGTGATAGAGGATTGTGCGCAATCCTTTGGCGCCCAATACCGGGGCAGGCAGACCGGCACCTTCGGAGATGCCGGCTGCTTCAGCTTCTTCCCCAGCAAAAACCTGGGCTGTTTTGGCGATGGAGGAATGATCACCACCCACTCCGACGAGATGGCGGAGAAGCTGAAAGTGCTGCGCAATCACGGTTCCAGACAGCGCTATCACCACAGCATCATCGGATACAACAGCCGCCTGGACGAGCTTCAGGCAGTCATTCTACGCACCAAACTGAAGCGCGTCGATGCCTACAACCAGGGACGCCGTGCGGCCGCCCATCTCTATTCGGAAAAGCTCTCCGGTCTGCCCGGAATCGTTCCGCCCCACGAAGGAAGCACCGGATTGCATGTCTATCACCAGTACACCCTGCTCACTCCCAACCGGAAAGCCATCATGCGGGATCTGGACGAGGCAGGGATCAGTTCGGCCATCTACTACCCCATCCCCCTACACAGGCAGGAGGTGTTTGCGGATCACTATCGGGGGCTCTCTCTGCCGGTCAGCGAAGCGGTGGCGGAACAGTGCCTGTCACTACCCATCTATCCGGAACTCAGCAGCGAGCAGATCCATACCATTGTGGAAGTGGTCAAGTGCCATGCAGGAGGGTGAAGGAAACAGGCGGATCATGATAGTTGCCGGGGAGGCCTCCGGCGATCTCCATGGGGGAAATCTGGTAAAGGCGCTGACACGTCTCGATCCCACGATAGAGCTTTTCGGCATCGGCGGCAGCCAAATGCGCTCCGCCGGCGTCGACATCCGGGTAGACATATCCGAACTGGCGGTGATGGGGTTGACCGAAGTGCTGCTCCACTATCGCCGGCTGCGGCGCATCCTGCGCCAAATGCAGAAACTGCTGCACCGCGAGCGGCCCGATCTCCTCGTCACAGTGGACTACCCCGGCTTCAATCTGCGTCTGGCAAAGACCGCCCGCGCACTCGGGATCAAGGTCCTCCACTATATCAGTCCCCAGGTGTGGGCATGGCGTGAGCACCGGGTGAGGAGCATCGCCAAACGGGTGGACATGATGGCGGTATTGCTTCCGTTCGAGGCGCAATTCTATCGGCAGCGAAACATACCGGTGCGTTTCGTCGGACATCCCCTCGTGGACAGCGCCAGACCCGCGATGGGACGCAGCGAGGCACAGCGATTGATCGGACTGGATCCCGCCCGCCAGACCGTCGGCCTCCTCCCTGGCAGCCGCAAAGGCGAGCTGAAACGGCTGATGCCTCTCCTCCTGGAATCCGTACGACTACTATCACGGCGCCTCCCCGGCCTGCAGCTCGTTCTGCCACTGGCATCCAGCCTGGAACTGCAGGAGCTCTCTCCATGGCTCGAGCCCATACCAACCGGAGAGCACCAAAATCAGATTCACCCAATGCGCTTCCGGAACGACGGCTCCCTGCAGCTCACCGTCACCCGGGGGTGTGGCTATGACACCATGCAGTGCTGCGACATGGCCATTACCGCCTCCGGGACAGCCACCCTGGAGCTGGCACTACTGGGGATCCCCATGGTGATTGTCTACAAGGTCGCCCCGCTGACCTATACTATTGCAAGGCGGATGATCACCATTCCCAATGTCGGTTTGGTAAACATCGTTGCGCAGCAACCGATTGTGCCGGAGTTTATCCAGCACCGGGCCACCCCCGACAGGATAGGCGCCGCAGCGGAGCGCTATCTCACGGAACCCGACCTTGCGTGGCGGACACGAGAGAGTCTGGCTGGGGTGCGGCGGGCCCTGGGAAAGCCCGGCGGCTCAGAGAATGTTGCACGGCTGGTACTGGAGATGTTAGAAAAAGATGTCACTGTCTCAACCATCCAGGAGTAGGTAATGAAAGGTATGTTATTGGCTGTGGGCACCATTGGTTCCCTGTTACTGACATCGAGCTGCACCCAGGAGATGCAAAACCAGCTGGGGCGTGCGGTACAGAACTATACCGGTACCGACGGAGTGCTGGATGTCTATGCCGGCGACAAGCTGGTAAAACGCTTCATTCAGATCGACAAGATAACCACCGCCTACAGCACTTCGAGTGGAGATACCCCCAGGCCTTATCGCTATGGTTACGGCGTCCTGGACGAGAACCAGAACTACCTCAAGGATCCGGGTGAAAAAAAGGTGTATTTCGAGTTCAGTGATTACTCAACCAGCTATATTTTCTATGAAAACACCAAGGATTGATACCAGACAGCCGGGACCAAACCCCGTCCAGTCCGGCACCGGGATAACCTGCTCCGGGCCGACATGAAACATACGGCGAACACCATCCTGCTCGTCTGCCTGTTACTGTTCAGCTACGGCGCTCCTGCCTGGAAAAGGCCGCACACCGAATACTTCGAGACACTCCCCAAATTTTGGGGGGTACTCTACGCCAATGGTGGAGAAACTCTCTATTGCGGGAAGAAGTTCGGCAAGCGCCACGGGCGAAACATCAACGCAGAGCATGTATTTCCAATGGCATGGGTCACCAAGGCACTCAAGTGCGGCAAAAGAAAACAGTGCCGCAAGCGCAGCCGGCGTTTCAACAGGATCGAGGCCGACATGCACAACATCTTCCCCGCCCTGAGCAACATCAACCAGCTACGCAGCGCATACGCCTTCGCCGAACTCCCCGGTGAACCGGGAAGGGGAAAATGCGACTTCGAGGTAGACAAGAAAAGAAGAGTGGCAGAACCCCGGCCTGCGGTACGGGGCGATATCGCCCGGGCCATGTTCTACATGAGCAGACAGTACGATCTGAAGCTGTTCGAACGGCAGAAAAAACTGCTATTGCGCTGGCACCGCCAGGATCCACCCTCTGCAGAAGAGCGCCGGAGAAACGACGTCATTCAGAAAATACAGGGCCGGCGCAACCCTTTTATCGACAACCCCCGCCAGGCAGGGCTACTGTTCAGAAAATGATCGGCTGCCCCCTGTTTGCCAGTTGCCGGAAGATGCGTTGATTCCTGCCAGCCGATTGCTGAGATAGAGCGCAATAGTGAACAGAAGTAGTGCCCCGGCCTGATGGGCTGCGGCAACGGGAACCGGGACAGCCAACAGCAGCGTGGTGATACCCAAACCAATCTGCAGCAGGAGTGCAGCGAGCAGCAGGTGCACCCCTATTCCGACAGAAGGGTTCCACGCCACCCTCCTGGCCCGCCACCAGAAGAGAGGAACAATCGCAAAGAGCAGCGTTGCCAGCAGCCTGTGATTGAACTGAATCGTGGCGATATTCTCGAACCAGTTCCTCCACCAGGGCTGCAACAGATACATTCCCTCCGGGTAGAAACGCCCCGCCATCAGCGGGAATGTATTGAAGGTAAACCCGGCCTTCGTTCCGGCAACAAAACCGCCCGAAAGCATCGTCACAAAAACAAGCGCAGTGATGAAAAGTGAAAACCGCGCCAACGCTGCTCGGTTGCCCCCATCCCCCGGTGGGAACTCCACTCGTTCGAACAGCAGGCCCAGTGCAACCCAGAAGATATAGCTATAGACAATCACGGCGAGCGCCAGATGTGCAGTGAGCCGATACTGGCTCACATGAGGGTCGTTCACCAGCCCGCTCTTGACCATATACCACCCCATCAACCCCTGCATGCCACCAAGGAGGAACATACCGGCAAGTTTCAACGCAAGCGATCGATCCAGCCAGCCTCTGACGAGGAAGTAGAGAAAAGGCACCAGGAACAGGACACCGATAAAGCGCCCCAACAAACGGTGCGCGTACTCGAACCAAAAAATGGATTTGAACTCCTCCAGCGACATATGGAGATTTTTCAGCTTGTACTCCGGGAACTGTTGATAGAGCAAGAAATCATCTCTCCACTCCGCCTCATCGAGTGGCGGCACCACCCCCATGATGGGCTCCCATTGAACCATGGAGAGGCCTGATCCGGTCAGGCGGGTAACGCCACCGAGAACAACCATCGAATAGATCACTGCACAGCACAGAAGCAGCCAGATCGCAACTATTTTTTTTCGCCTTCTGTCACTCATATTCCATTCCGACGACCCAAACACCCCAACCCCTCGATACACATACGGAGTTCCAACCAATGGTTGGGCGCTTTTCACTTCGTGGGTATCAGGTTACGCGTTAGATACTATCACGAAAAACAATTCGAATTTGCCTCAATTATTTGAGAAAAAATAATCACACTATTTTTGCCTTTGCCATTTGACCTACATCAAGGATAACCGCCGGGACAGGCGTATCGTAAAAACTCGACAAACCCTTTCCCGACGTCTCGAGAAACAACAGGAGAGTACCATGGCGGACCAACCAGACACAGGAGGGGCTCCGGACAGGGTTCCCTTCTGGCAGAACCTGCTCGACAATCCTTTTCTGCTCCTTTTCCTGGGGATCACCGTCCCCGCCGTCTTCTATATCATCTGGGGCGTGATGGAGATCGCCAATCTCCCCGTCGCCGATTAAGGGAGGGATGCAACCATGAGTTCATTTCAACCCCCCGCCGACCGTCTCTGGTGGAAAACCCCGGTCGGAAAGGATGAGATCATCTGGATCGGCATCGCGCTGGTCTGGTGTCTCATCATGTTTTTCATGATGCCCTACTGGCATCTCTATGGAAAGCAGAACCTCTCCAGCGAGGCCTATCAGACCACTCCCGCAAAGTACAAGGCCAGTGTCGATGCCATGGTGGAGCGCTACAAGACCGGTGAGGAGAAGGGGATCCCCATCGTCTCCCCGCCAGCCGGCAGCGATATCTATGTCATGGGGCGCCTCTGGCAGTGGTATCCCATCCTCGAGCTGCAGAAGGGCAGCAGTTACCGCCTGCACCTCTCTTCGCTGGACTGGAACCACGGCTTTTCGCTGCAGCCGGTCAATATCAACATGCAGGTGGTTCCCGGCTATGAAATGGTCCTCAACATCACGCCCGACCAGGCCGGTGACTATGCCATCGTCTGCAATGAATATTGTGGTATTGGACATCACACGATGCTGGGCAAGATCATCGTGAAGGAGTAATCACAATGGCGCAATTCCGTGTTTGTCCCGATTCGGGTTTCTACTTCGACAAGTCCGCCGAGCAGCTGATGAAGGTCAATGCCGTCGCCGGCGTCGTCTGTCTGCTGCTCGCCGGTATCATGGCCCTGGGGGTGATTCTGACCCGCTGGCAGACCATCCATCTGCTGCCGGCCGACATGTTCTATACCGCGCTCACCTCGCACGGCATCAACGCCCTGATCTTCTGGATCATCTTCTTCGAGATTGCGGTGCTCTACTTCGCCTCCTCCACCCTGTTGCGCTGTCGCCTGGCGGCGCCCCGATGGGCCTGGCTCGCGTTTGCCCTGATGGTCACCGGCGCCCTGCTGAACAATATCGCGGTGCTCAGCGGCAAGTCCAGTGTGATGATGACCTCCTATGTCCCGATGCAGGCACAGCCCCATTTCTATCTGGGGCTGATTCTGTTTGCGGTGGGGGCGCTGATCGGCTGTTTCGTGTTTCTGGGCACGCTGGTGGTCGCCCGTGCGGAGCGAAGCTATGAGGGGTCGATCCCCCTGGTCACCTTCGGGGCCCTCACCGCCTGCATCATCGCCATCTTCACCATTGCCTCGGGGGCCATCATCCTGATCCCCACCTTTCTCTGGTCGATCGGGTATATCAACCATATCGATGCGGAGATGTACCGGGTGATCTGGTGGGCGCTGGGCCACTCTTCGCAGCAGATCAATGTGGCCGCCCATATCTCCATCTGGTATCTCATTGTCGGGATTCTGTTCGGTGCCCGCCCGATGTCGGAGAAGGTGAGCCGCTTCGCCTTCCTGCTCTATATCCTGTTTCTGCAGCTGGCCAGTGCGCACCATATCCTGGTGGACCCCGGGATGGGAACGGAGTGGAAGATCTTCAACACCAGTTATGCCATGTATCTGGCGGTGCTGGCGAGCATGATTCACGGCCTCACGGTGCCGGGCGCCATGGAGGTGGCCCAGCGGGGCAAGGGGCTGACCAAGGGGTTGTTCGAGTGGCTGCGCAAGGCGCCGTGGGACAATCCGGTGTTTTCCGGCTTTTTTCTGGCGTTGATCATCTTCGGTTTTCTGGGCGGTATCACGGGGGTGGTGATGGGGACCGAGCAGATCAATCTGATCATCCACAACACCATCTATGTTCCGGCCCATTTCCACGCCACGGTGGCGGTGGGGACCACCCTGACCTTCATGGCGCTGACCTATCTGCTGATTCCGGTGCTGTTCCGGCGGGGGTTGTTTCTGCCCAGGCTGGCCCAGTGGCAGCCCTATCTGTTTGCCGGCGGGATGCTGCTGCTGATTCTGTTCATGCTGGGGGCGGGGACCCTGGGGGTCTCGCGGCGCCACTGGGATATCGGCTTCAGCGGTGCGCTGTTGAGCTTCGAGTATCCGGGCACCGCCTATATGATGATGGCGATGGCCGGCGTCGGGGGCGTGCTGGGGGTGGTCGGCGGGGCCTCCTTCCTGCTCGTCACGGTGGGGTCGCTGCTGTTTGGTCCGAAGCTGGAGCCTTCGGCGGGGATTCTGGAGAGTTTCGGCATCAGACCGCTGGCCGCCGGGGTCTATGACGTGGAGCGCCCGGAGAGGCTGGCGATGGCGCAGAAGCTTCCGGTGGAGCAGCACGGCTCCGGTGGGTTCGAGGCGCCGGGAACCTTTATCCTGGCGATGCTGCTGCTGGTCTGCTTCGTCATCTACTACTTCATCAACTGGGACTATCTCTCCTCGGTCTGGCCGATGGGGTAGTGACCCTCATGGTCAAGCAGCTCATCAGTCTGTTCAAGCTTCGTATCGGGGTGGTGATGATGTTTACCGCGCTGGCGGCGGTGGTGGTCACTCCCGGGCGAAGTCCGACAGGGGGGGAGGTGCTGGTGCTGGCACTGGCGGTGCTGCTCTCCGCAGCGGCGGCCGGGGCCTTCAACCAGTACTATGAAACCGACCTGGACGGACGTATGCAGCGCACCGATGACCGCCCCTTCGTGACCGGGTCGTTCCACAGGGGGCCGCTCTGGGTGGCCCTGATTGGGTCGATGCTGGTGACGGGGGTGGCGGCCGCCGCGCTGGTGCTCAACGGCCTCACGGCACTCTACATCTTTCTCGGGGCATTCTTCTATGCGGTGGTCTATACCGTCTGGCTGAAGCGTCGCACCTGGCTGAATGTCGTCATCGGTGGCGCCTCGGGCAGTTTTGCGGTGCTGGCCGGGGCGGCCGCAGTGACGCCGCAGATGGAGTGGGTACCGCTCGCACTCGCGCTGGTGCTCTTCTTCTGGACCCCCTCCCACTTCTGGAGCCTCGCCATCGCGCGCCACCGTGACTATGTGGCGGCCGGGGTGCCGATGCTGCCGGTGGTGGTGGGCGACCGCCGCGCCGCCCAAGTGGTGCTCGCCAACACCCTCCTGCTGGTGACCATCTCCGTCGTCCCCTTCTTCCACGGAATGGGCTGGCTCTATCTGGCCGGCGCGCTCACCGGGGGAGCCTTTTTCATCTACCGCAATCTGCAGATGGTGTACCACCCCTCCCCACCACTGGCCATGCGCAGCTTCTTTGCCTCTCTCTTCCAGCTCGTACTCCTGCTCTCCGGCGCGGTCGTGGATGTTTTGGTTGTTGTGTGAGGGAGAGCAAGACGAAGGCGGAGCACCCTCTCTTTTCGCACCCCGGAATCCGCAATATATTTCCGGGTTTGTCCCGCTGGTTGACTTATATCAAGGTGCCCACTGTACCGTTATGGCGAAATAAAGCCATCACTTTGGGCAGGGAATCGACTGCCAGATGATGGTTCCTCCGTTTGGATCAGGGGACGCAGCTAGTGAATGTTACTCGTCCCATCTCCGCACTACCCCCTGATCCTTTTTTTCCACTCTCTTCTGTACGTCTGTACGAAGTTTGGTGTATGGCTCCCTTCACCCTCCAAAGCAGCGCAACCCCTTGACGTCACGTATATGGATTGTGCGTCCATTCACTGTCAGCAACCCTTGCTGACTCAGTGACTTCAATATTCTGGAAAAAGTCTCCGGCTTGATGGAGAGGCGGGATGCCAGAATCTGTTTGGAGGTTACCAGCTCGACATCTGCAGTTTGCGCCTGACAGTCGACTATCTGCTGCAACAGGTAGTGGACCAGACGAAAAGTTGCGTTCTGCAGCGTCAGATTGTCGATCTCGTTGACGAAGATGTGCAGCCGGTAGCTCATGTCCGCCATCAGGCGAAAACATGTCTCCCTGGAGTCGTACAGCATCTGAAGAAAACTGGCGCTATCCACCGCCAGCACCTCACACGGCATGAGCGCCTCCGCGTTGACGGGGAAAACCCGTTTCTTCATGAATAGTACGGCTTCGGCAAACGGCTGCCCCGGATGGACCACCTCGATGACGTGTTCGGTGCCTTCCAGAGAGAGCCTGGAGAGCTTTATCTGACCACTGCAGAGGCGGAAGAACCGTTCGGCAGGCTGATCCTGCTGGAACAGGATCTCGCCCTCTACCAGATGCAATATCCTCGAATGCCGCGCAATCAGCCTCAGCTGTTCATCTGAAAGAGCGGAAAACAGGATATGCTTGCGCAGCTCGTTTTCTACGTCGTGCAGACTACTCTTCATGCGACCAATTCGAACCCTAATGATTGTTGGCGCCGTCTCCGGCTATGGCCATCACCCATCCCGGCACAATTGCCATTCGGCAGGCTCAGCCGTGATACCAGTTCAGCTTCTCTCTCAACTTTACCACTTCGCCAATGATGATCAACGTCGGTGGCTTGGGTTTCTCTCTTTCGGCAATGGCCGGGAGCGTCGCAATGGTTCCCGTATGAACGCGCTGGCTGGGTGTGGTTCCCTGCTGAACCAAGGCGGCAGGCATGTCAGGCGCCACTCCATGCGCCAGCAGCTCCCGACAGATCACCGGCAACCCCATCAAGCCCATGTAAAATACCACTGTCTGCTGGGGCTGGGCCAACATATCCCAGTTCAGGTCCAGAGTGCCATCCTTGAGATGCCCTGTGACGAATACTGCTGCATGGGCATAGTCACGGTGAGTAATGGGAATGCCTGCGTAGGAGGCGCAGCCGGAGGCCGCAGTGATACCGGGCACCACCTGAAAGGGAATTCTCTCCTCAGTCAGGGTATCGATCTCCTCACCACCTCGGCCAAAGATGAAGGGGTCCCCCCCCTTGAGGCGCACAACCCGTTTTCCCTGTTTCGCCAGCCGCACCAGCGTCTGGTTGATCTGCTCCTGGGGCATCACGTGGTGGCTGTTCTCCTTGCCCACGTAGATGCGCTCGGCATCACGCCTGACCAGGTCGAGGATCGGCTGGGCGACGAGCCGATCGTACACCACTACATCGGCGCGCTGCATCAGACGCAGAGCCCGGAAGGTGAGCAGATCGGGATCTCCGGGACCGCCCCCGATCAGATATACTTCGCCAATATCTCCAGATGGTTCTCTCTGCTCCAGCGCTGTCGCCATCATCTTGTCCGCCTCGTCGAGATGGCCGGAGAAGACTCTTTCCGCAATGCCTCCCTGGAGGACTTCTTCCCAGAAACGGCGCCGATCGCCGGCGTCGGCGAGCGCCGCCTTGACCCGGCTGCGATAGCGGCTCGCCAGTTCAGCCAGACGCCCATATCCGGCAGGAATTAGCGACTCCAGCCGCGCACGGATCAGGCGTGCAAGAACGGGCGAGGCGCCGCCAGTGGATACGGCGGCAATCACGGGGGAGCGGTCGATGATGGAGGGCATGATGAAACTGCTCAGGGTGGGCTGGTCCACCACGTTTACAGGAATGTTGAGCCGCCGTGCCTGAACAGAAATCTGCTGATTGGTGGCGGCATCGTCGGTAGCGGCGACAACCAGGCACGAATCGTGCAAATCTTCAGGCTCGTACTCCCGCTGCTCGTGTATTATCTCGCCATGCCCCTTCAGTTCAGCAAGCGTGGGACCCAGCACCGGCGCTATGACGCGGATCCGCGCTCCCGCCCTCGACAGCAGCGATACCTTGCGGGCGGCCACCTCTCCCCCTCCAACGACGAGACAGGGCCTGTTTTTGACATCCAGGAATATAGGTAGCAGATCCATGAAAAAGCTGTTTGCCGGTCGGTTGTGGTCCCAAATCCGTAAGTATCGGTCTGAAGCCATTATAACGAACTGCTTGCCCCATTTCTCAACGTTGACAAAAAAACGGCAACCCTCTGTAAATTACAGAACGCCATTCTGCGCAGCGTCGATGAGGCCTCTCAGTGGCTGGTGCCACGAGAACGTTTCAACTTGTTGGATACGTTGTATTTGCCAGATGGCTTGCGCATTGGAATGCGCTTTATCTCTTTCAATGTGCGGGCGTCATACACGATCACGGCGCCATCCATATCCCAGATGCTCACCAAGGCATAGGCGCCATCCTTGGTGAACTCCACATGGGCCGATGTCTTGCCGGGTTCGGGGCGCAGGGTCTTTACGATACGCAAGGTGCGCTTGTCTATCACCTGCATGGCATCCTTGTCGGGCCCGAAGAAAACATCCACCCAGGCGTAGGGTGTGTTCTCGTGGCTGCGCATGAAGAAGCCCGGACCCAATGTCTCGATGCGTTTGATGGTCTTCCAGGTGGTCATATCGATGACACTGACCACGCCTTCCTTGATATTGGGGGTCGCAAGGACGGTGAGGCCCTGGTACTGCCAGGTTATCCCCGAACCCAAGTGAGGCATGCCGGTCAGATCCAGTTTGTGCACCACCTTGCCTTTGTCGAGGTCCACCACCTGGCTGCTCCCTTCTCTCGAGGTTCCGATAATCAGGCTGTACTCCTGGTTCAGAAAGAAATCATCCAGATAGTCATCCAGGTGGATTCGCCTGACAGGAAAGCAGCCCTTCCGCCGGGGCAGAGATGGGTCGGACGCCGCCCCCCTTCCCGGGTGGGACGAGCAGTCTGTGCCGGAATAGCCAATCTCCCACACCTCGGCGATATCCTTGAGTGCCGCAATGAAACTGCCGCGTGGTTCTGCCGTATAGACGGCACTCACCCGGGAGCTGCGGCCGTTGGCATCGGTCACCGGAATCACCTCGATGGGGGAGAGATCCCGCCCATCCAGCAGCGTCAGTGTATGAGGCAGGTAGTTTGCCACCATCACATAATGCCCGTCAGGTGTCACCGCCACGTTGCGGGTGTTGATTCCGGCGCGTATCTCGGCGACATATTTCAGGTTGTAGATGTCGAATTTGCTGATCCAGCCATCCCTCGACGCAAAGAACACATACCTGCCGTTGTTGCTATACTTGGGCCCTCCGTGAAGTGCGACACGGGTGGGAAATCGGTGGATCGGAGTAAAGGTATCCCCGTCCAGCAGTGTAGCGTGGTGATCTCCAAGTTCTACTACGATGAACAGGTTCTGCAAATCTGCAGAAAAGACCGGCTTGTCGGGGAGCAGCTCCACGTCGTGATGCACTATATGTGTTGCAGCCATCTGCTTCATCCCCCACTCGGGCATCTGTTTCAGGGGGGTATAGATGTAGTTCACAAGAGAGCGGATCTCCGTCTCACCAAGTCTGTCGCGAAAGGCAGGCATCTGGGTTGCCGGAGATCCGTTCGCTATCACATCGAATGCGTCCCCCTTCTTCAGCCGCTTCAGGTTCTGGGGCAACAGAGCAGGCCCCATGGCTCCAAGACGATCGGCGTGATGGCACTCTGCGCAATACTTTTTGTATAGCGCGGCTGCAGCACGGCCGTTCGGCCCATCCGTCGCTGCACTGGAGAGAGAGAACAGAAAAAGGGCCAACGCCGCCGAACAGTTCGTTACTCTCTTCATATCGCTTTCTTCCTGCTTCCCCTCTCACCTGAACCGCAATTGGGCTCTGCCATCACCGCCCCAATACCGATCTCCTGATCGGAGAGATAGCAACCGGGATCCTCTGCCCAGGGATCGCCGCTGAGCTGCAGGGCGCGTACGCGGGTGTTTCCTCCGCAGATATCAATATGCTGGCAAAGGGCACAGCGCCCACCGATCCTGCGCGGCCGTGCCTTCAACCCCGCCATCACCGGATCGGATGTATCATTCCAGATGGCGGAGAAGGGGCGCTCCCGTACGTTGCCAAGGGTGTAGTGCCACCACATGGTATCCGGATGTACGTTTCCCAGATTGTCGATATTGCCGATATTGATCCCGGAGCTATTCCCGCCCCACTGCACAAGTTTTTCACGCATGTGCCCCGCCTGGGCAGGAAATCTTCGAGACACCCAGTTCAACAGATAGACGCCGTCGGCGTCGTTGTTCCCTGTTACATATTCACTTCGCTTCCCTGCCTGAACATCCTTCAGCGCCCGTTCGAACAGCAGGTCCATTGCTTTTCTGGTGGTCTCGAGAAACGCATCGGAATCGCGATTCTTGTTGCCCCGTCCTGCGTAGTTCAGATGGGAGAAGTAGAATTTTTCTACCCCTTCACTCTCCTTGAGGTCGAGCAGCATGGGAAGCTCTGCTGCATTCTCTTCGGTCATGGTAAAGCGCAAACCAACCCTGATGCCCCGATCACGGCAGATCCGCAGCCCCCGCAAGGCGGCATCATACGAGCCCCCCTTGCGGCGGAATCTGTCGTGGGTCGAACGCGTTCCGTCGATACTTATCCCTACATAGTCAAATCCCACTGCCTCGATATCGCCAATATTTCCACTATCTATCAAGGTACCGTTCGTGGATAGTGCTACATAGAATCCCATTCGCTTGGCACGGTGGGCGATGGAGAAGATATCGCGGCGCAGCAGAGGCTCACCGCCGGACAGGATGAGCACAGGTACTCCGAACCGATGCAGATCATCCATTACCCGGCACACCTCTTCAAAGCTGAGTTCACCGGGGAAATCCTTGTCGGCAGATATGGAGTAGCAGTGCTTGCACACCAGATTGCAACGCCTCACCAGGTTCCATATCACGACCGGACCTGCCGGATCACGGCGGGGCACCACCGGTGTGGGCTCCACCAGTTCACGCATGAAATTCGTGATACGGAACATCAGTTCTCCCCTCTGAAACGCAGGCCGCTCTTTTTCAGAATCCGGGTGCTGAACAGAATTTCATGGGCGCGATCATGCTCACCCAGCAGCTTGGCGATGAGCTCCACTTTGCACTCCACCTCGGCCCGGCTGCGGCCATGCACCATGGCAAACAGGTTGTAGCGCCAGTCAGGCAGATGGCGTGGACGGTGGTAGGCGTGGCTGACGAAATCCAGCTCCCCAATCATGCGGCCATATCGGGATATCACTCCGTCCGGTACGTCCCATACCGACATCCCGTTGGCGCTGAAACCCAGCTCGTAGTGGTTCGGAACTGCCCCGATACGCCTG
>JALSRO010000182.1 GCA_026984715.1 Chromatiales bacterium
CGAACTGCGCAAGGCTCGCGATCGTGCCCATATCCTGGAAGGGTTGGCGGTGGCGCTGGCCAACATCGATTCGATTATCGCCCTGATCAAATCTGCGGCCAGTCCCGCCGAGGCCAAGGAAAAACTGCTGGCCCGTGGCTGGGAACCGGGTTTGGTGATGGAGATGCTGGAGCGGTCAGGTACCGACTCATCACGGCCGGAGCAGTTGGGCAGAGAGTTCGGTATGGTTGACGGCCTGTACCATCTGTCACCGGTTCAGGCCCAGGCGATTCTCGAGATGCGTCTGCACCGCCTGACCGGTCTGGAGCAGGACAAGATACTCAAGGAATACCAGGAGTTACTTGATGAAATTCATGAGTTGCTCGAGATTCTGGGAAGCAGTGAACGGTTGATGCAGGTGATCCGGGATGAGCTGATTGCCATTCGGGATCAGTATGGTGACGAGCGTCGCACCGAGATCCATGCCACCCGTTCCGATCTGACTCTGGAGGATCTGATCACCGAAGAGGAAGTGGTGGTAACACTCTCCCATGAGGGTTATGCCAAGGCGCAACCCCTGTCGGACTATCGTGCCCAGCGCCGTGGCGGGCGGGGTAAATCGGCTACCTCGATGAAGGAGGAGGATTTCATCGACAAGCTGTTTGTTGCCAGCACCCACGATACCATTCTCTGCTTCTCCAGCCGCGGGCGCGTCTACTGGATGAAGGTGTACGAGCTTCCCCAGGCGGGCCGCAATGCCCGGGGCAAACCCATCGTCAACCTGCTGCCGCTGGAGAAGGAGGAGCGGATCAACGCCATTCTTCCCGTACGCGAGTTTGAAGAGGACAAATTTGTATTCTTCGCCACTGCCAGTGGCACGGTGAAAAAGACTCCGCTCAAGGATTTCTCCCGGCCGCGGGCCAGCGGTATTATCGCCATCGACCTGCGTGACAATGACACCCTGGTGGGCGTGGATATCACCGATGGCAGCCGTGATGTGATGCTGTTTACTAGCGCCGGCAAGGCGATTCGTTTTAATGAATCCCACGTTCGCGCCATGGGCCGCACGGCGGCCGGTGTGCGTGGAATCAGGCTGCAGTCTGCTCAGAAGGTGATCGCGCTGATCATTGCCGACGAGGGTTATGTGCTCACAGCCACCGCAAACGGTTATGGCAAACGGACGCCTGTGGATGAGTATCCTGCCCATGGCCGTGGCGGGCAGGGTGTCATTGCCATTCAGACCAGCGACCGCAATGGCGATGTGGTGGGTGCTGTTCTGGTGGGTGACGACGATGAGATCATGCTGATTACCAATGGCGGTACACTGGTGCGCACCCGCGTTGCCGAGGTTTCGGTGGTGGGGCGCAATACCCAGGGAGTCAGGCTCATCAAGCTGGACAAGGGTGAGCAGCTGGTGGGACTGGAGCGGATCGTCGATCTCGACAATGGTGAAGAGGAAGAAGAGAGCGCTCCCGGCAGTGAAGAGGAGTAACTCCAATGGGAAGAGGACGAGCCTGGGTTCGCCATCAGGCGGAGCGCCTCAAGCATAAGCGGGGCAGCTACCGCGGTATTCCGGCCGACGCTTCACCGAGGGTGCGGGGAGTTCGTGCGCGTACCCCCAAACGCTGCTCCTGCTGGATGTGCGGACATCAGCGGAAACATCACGGTAAGACCATCCAGGAGAGAAGAGCGGAACCGTAACCTCAGTGCCTCGGTTGAAGCTCGTATTCGAGTAACTACTCAGTGAGTGGTGACCGGGTTGTGTAACTGCTCAGATTGCTTCTGAAACGCGTCAGATCAAGGCGGGAAATGTGAGTTTACATGAGTAAATGATCATTTCCCAATGCAGGGATGGCGTATTTCGGGAGCAAGCTGAGTAGCTACGTATTCGATACCAATTTTCAGGAGAACCCATCAGATGTCCCGTGTCTACAATTTCAGTGCCGGCCCGGCCATGCTGCCGGAAGAGGTTTTGCAACAGGCCCGTGAAGAGCTGCTTGACTGGCGCGGTACCGGTATGTCGGTGATGGAGATGAGTCACCGCGGCAAGGAGTTCATGTCGATCGCCGCCCAGGCCGAGGCCGATCTCCGCTCCATCATGGCGATTCCGGAGAGCTATAAGGTGCTGTTTCTGCAGGGGGGTGCCAGCAGCCAGTTCGCCATGGTGCCGCTCAACTTGCTCGGCAGCAAAAAGAGTGCGGACTATATCGATACCGGCTCCTGGTCGAAAAAGGCGATTGCCGAAGCGCGCCGCTACTGCGAGGTGAATATTGCCGGAAGCGCTGAATATTCCGTGCCTTTGCAAAATGATCTGCAGTTGAATCCCGATGCCGCCTGGCTCCACTACACCCCCAACGAGACCATCGCCGGCGTGGAGTTTCACTACATTCCCGAAACCGGTGAGGTTCCGCTGGTGGCGGACATCTCCTCCACCATCCTGTCGCGCCCGCTGGATGTGAGCCGCTTCGGGCTGATTTACGCCGGAGCACAGAAAAACATCGGCCCGGCCGGCCTGACCGTGGTGATCATTCGCGAGGATCTGATCGGCGATCCGCTGCCCACCACCCCCAGCATGTTAAGCTACAGGATTCACGCAGACAACGGCTCCATGTACAACACTCCTCCCACCTACAGCTGGTACCTGGCCGGGCTGGTGTTCGACTGGATCAAGCGTAATGGAGGGCTGGAGGCGATGGCCCGTATCAACCAGCGCAAGGCGCAGAAGTTGTATGCCGCCATCGACGCCTCCGACTTCTACAGCAATCCCGTCGAACCGGCCTGCCGCTCCTGGATGAACGTCCCCTTCACCCTTGCCGATGCCGCGCTGGACGCCACCTTCCTCGCCGAGGCAGCGGAGCAGGGGCTGGTCACCCTCAAAGGGCACCGCTCGGTGGGCGGTATGCGCGCCAGTATCTACAACGCCATGCCGGAAGAGGGGGTGGATGCCCTGGTGGCCTTCATGGCCGATTTCGAGAGGCGGCACGGATAGCGACTGCACTAACGTCGATGTCCCCGAGCCACGTGCCTTCACGCACTTCATGCTCTTCATGGTAAGAGCGATCCCGAAAAAAGCAGGCGTTTCTGGAGAAGAGATGTACAAGATTCTGACATTGAACAATATTTCGGTAGCCGGTCTGGAGCGGCTTCCCCGTGATCGGTACGAGGTTGCATCGGAGATCCTGCACCCGGATGCCATCCTGCTGCGCTCATTCAACATGCATGAGATGGAGATCCCGCTGACACTGAAGGCGGTGGGCAGGGCTGGTGCCGGAGTGAACAACATTCCGGTGGAGGAGATGAGCCTGCTCGGGATCCCCGTAGT
>JALSRO010000183.1 GCA_026984715.1 Chromatiales bacterium
GGATGTTCCACTCACCCTGATCCGGAACAAGATCGATATCACCGGCGGTGAACCGGGTTTGATACAGCGAGCGGCCGCTACCGAGATCGCACTTTCAGCACGTACCGGGGCGGGAATGGAGCTGCTGCGTGAACATCTAAAGAGCTGTATCGGCTTTCAGAGCTGTGAGGGCCTGTTCATGGCGCGTCGGCGCCATCTGGATGCCCTCCGCAGGGCAGATGAGGCCCTCACCGATGCCCGCAGCCAACTGGAGTATCCTGTTGTCGAGCTGGCGGCGGAAGAGCTGCGGCAGGTGCAGCGGGCGCTGGGAGAGATTACCGGGGAATTCTGCAACGAGGATCTGCTGGAGCGGATCTTTTCCGGGTTCTGTATTGGAAAATGATTCCTTCTACCGGAGAAGGTTCTACGGCGAGGGGCTGCTGCCCAAAACCTCTCTTTCCGCCTGTCGATGTGTCGGGCCGGCCCGCTTGCTTGACAGGCCACCCCTCACCCGCTTTAATACCTCCTCCGCGGCCAGGTAGCTCAGTTGGTAGAGCAGTGGACTGAAAATCCTCGTGTCGGCAGTTCGATTCTGTCCCTGGCCACCATTTTCTTCCCATCTCAAGCCATTGCGACATAGTCGCCGCCAGCGGCGCGCGCCTTCTCCATTGCATCGGCAACGCGGGTGAGCATGGTGTTGGTGTCGTCACCGGTGCGCCATGCGGTCACTCCGAAAGCAGCGCTGAACGCCTTGTCGGTGTTCAACGCTTGCGGCAGTTGCTGAATCTGTCTCACCAGCCGTTCTGCCAACTCGCATGCCCCTTGGCTGGAGGTCTCCGGCAGTACCATGATGAGTTCGTCATCACCCATCCGGGCCAGTGTATCGGCCCATCGCGCCTGATCCTTGATGAGGCGGGCAACTGCGGGGAGGTCGTTCTCTTCCAGCGGCTGTTTACCCTGGTTGCGCAGCAGCTTGATCATGACTACCGACATGCGGGTGTTGTAGCGACGGCAGCGGGATACCTGCGGTTCCAGGCGGCTCAACAGGCCGCGGCGGTTGAACAGGCCGGTGGCGGCATCGGTGGAGGAGTGCTCCCGCAGCGCTTCTTCCATTCTGCGCTGCTCCCCTTCTAGGCGGTGTTGCCGGGTGACGTCGCTGTAGTAGTGGATCTCCCAGTTGCTGTCGAGACGATGACTATCGCAGCGCAGCCACCGCTCGGGGCGTCCACCGGCTGACGGCACGAAGATGGTCTGCTTGGGCTCGAACAGCAGTTGAAGCTGGGGTTCGGAGAGCTCACCCTTGCTCTTCCCCTGCAGATCGCCAACGGTGACACCGAGAAACTCCAGCAGGGTTGCATTGACCGAGGAGATCTTGCCCGCCGCGTCCAGGAGCATGATGCCGACCGGCGCCATGTTCAGCAGGCGCTCCATCAGTGGGGGTTCAACTTGCATTGTCATCGATTTGGTTCTCCTTACAAACACCGCTTGCAGCATCCATATCGAATGCGGCGCGGTCTGCTACTGTTGCGAACCCCAACGGGGTCATCTGACGGTAAGTTCTTCAGGGGGGGGTGTAACACAGGGACAGTCTGTCCCGCCCCGATATAATCGGGTTATCGGACGCAAGAGCTGTTTTTGAACCCCCCCAAGGGATTTTTTTCACTCTTTCGGCGACTCTGAAATGCGCCTTCCTCATGCGGGAGAGTGGATGGATTACCCTCGTGGTTCCGCCTTGGGTGTGGTGCGTTTCAGTATAAAAAAAGAGTGAATAACTACATCAATAATTGCTGATGTTTAATGTAACCGTTAGTGTGGCAATGTGCAACATCTCCCCCGCGGGATCAATGCTTGGCATAGAGCCGCTCGATGTCGGCGGCATGATATTCGAGGATCTGGTTGCGGCGCAGCTTCAGGGTGGGGGTCATCAGTCCATTTTCGACAGTCCAGGGTGTCAGGGTGAGGGAGATGCGCCGAATCTGGGCATATCCGGGAAAGATGGCTGTTCGCTCCGAGATCCGTTTCAGTATTATCGATTCGACGGTACGATCACGCAGTAGCTCGTCCTGAACCATATGCAAGCGATGCTCCTGGATGAGAATTTCCCACTGCTGCCGGTTGAGTACGGCCAGCACGCTGAGGAAGGGCCGCTGTTCCCCTATCACCATCACCTGTTCGAACAGCGAGTCGGCAATAATGGCCATTTCCATCTCCGCTGGAGGGATCTTTTCTCCGTTGGCCAGCACCAGGATATCTTTCAGGCGACCGGTGAGAAAGATGTACCCCTGTTCGTCGATACGGGCCTTGTCACCTGTGTGCAGCCACCCTTGGGGGTCGATGGATTCGCGAGTGGCTTCGGGATTGTTCCAGTAGCCGAGCATTATGTTGGGACCTCTGGCCAGCAGTTCATCGTTCTCCCCCAGCTGCAGCTCGATACCTGGCAGCGCCTTGCCGATACTGGCGGGGATGTTCTCCTCCGGAGTGTTCACGCTGATAACCGGGCTGGATTCGGTGAGGCCGTAGCCCTGTAATATCTGGATATCCATTCCGATGAACAGCCGGGCTATCGCTGGCGCCAGGGGTGCCCCGCCACATACGGTGAAACGTACTCTCCCCCCAAGATTTTTCCGAATGTTGCGGGCGATCAGCCGATCGAGTAGTGGCCACAACAGCATGGTGGGATGCCACCCTCCTCTCCCTTGTCGCCGTTCGAAGCGGCGCCAGCCTGTCGCCGCTGTCTGCTTGAACAGCCACCGGGCCAAGGGTGATCTCTTCTCCAGCTGCTCTTCGATGCGCAGATGGATGCGTTCGAATATGCGCGGTACCGAAACGAAAATGGTTGGTTCGATGGTGAGGAAATCCGCATTCAGCTGCTGGATGGAGCGCGCATGAGCGACACAGGCTCCGGCCATGATGGGCAGATAGTATCCGATGGTGCGCTCCAGCGTGTGTGACAGCGGCAGAAAGGAGAGGAACAGGTCGTCGCAGTATACGGAAATCTGCTGCAGGCCGGCCCAGGCATCGCTGAGGATATTCCGGTGGCTCAACATCACCCCCTTGGGGCGACCCGAAGTACCGGATGTATAGACCACGGTGGCGAGTTCGTCGATACCACTCTCGTTGGCGACAATTTCGTAACCCCCCTCCGGTGGCAACCATTCACCAATCCATCGCAGCCGTGGATCGGCCGGCCCTGCAGGCGGTGACTCCAGCATGACAACCCGCCGCAGATCGCGCAGACGATGGGCCACCTGCACGAACTGCTGCCATTGACGTGACCCCTGAATCAGCAGCAGGGAGGCA
>JALSRO010000184.1 GCA_026984715.1 Chromatiales bacterium
TGGGTTTGCTATCGTAACAGGCCATTGCCTCGTGCAGCTGGAGCAGGGGAGCCGGGACATGATCCGGCCGGGCAAAAGAGAAATGAAATGGAGAATCCACATGGGCGGGGGAGATCTCCTCCATCCGCTCCAGCGCCTTCAGGCGGCTCTGTGCCTGGCGTGCCTTGGTGGCCTTGGCGCGAAAGCGATCTACGTAACTTCTGATGTGGGCAATTTCCCGCTGCTGTTTGAGATAGGCGGATTGCTGCTGTGCCAGCTTCTCTGCACGATGGTGTTCGAAGCGTGAGTAGTTTCCCCGGTAGAGTGAGATTCGCCGGTGTTCGATATGGGCAACATGATCGATACAGCGATCCAGAAAATCACGATCGTGCGAGACCAACAGCATGGTGCCGGGGTAGCCTCCGAGCCACTCCTCGAGCCACAGAACGGCATCGAGATCCAGGTGGTTGGTGGGTTCATCGAGCAGCAGCAGATCTGAACGGCACATCAGTGCCTGGGCCAGATTCAAACGCATTCGCCAGCCGCCGGAGAAGGCGGAGACCGGGGTGTTCTCCTGCTCCGTTGTAAAACCCAACCCGTTCATCAACCGTGCGGCGCGGGTTGCTGCGCTATAGCCGTGAATCGCTTCCAACTGACCATGCAGCTGCGCCAGTTTTGCGCCGTCATCATCCTGTTCCGCCCGGGCCAGTTCGTGCTGGATGCGGCGCAGCTCCCGGTCGCCATCTATCACATACTCGATCGCCGCCTTGTCCACGGCGGGTGTCTCCTGCGCAACATGAGAGATGACCCAGCTGGCGGGCAGAGTGAACTCTCCGCAATCAACACTCAGCTGCCCCATGATCAGCGCAAAAAGGGTGGATTTGCCGCTGCCGTTTGCCCCGGTTACGCCAACCTTGTCCCCCGCGTGAATACGCAGAGAGGCGTGTTCAATCAGAGGCGTACCGCCCCGTCGCAGAGTAACGTCATCGAAAGTAAGCATGCTGAGATGTTCTGAAAAGTGCGTATCATAACAAACTATTTGTGGGCATCCGGGCTATCTTATACTTGCAAATTTCGTAGGGGTCCCCACTTTTTGCCATATTGGTCTACTATCAAAGGAACCGATAACCAACCCTTGCAGAGGATATGCGCCATGACCTATGTAGTAGCTGAAAACTGTATTCGTTGCAAATACACCGACTGCGTGACCGTCTGCCCTGTGGACGCATTTCATGAAGGTCCCAATTTTCTGGTGATAAATCCGGAGGAGTGCATCGATTGTGATCTGTGTGTTCCGGAGTGCCCTGCAGAGGCGATTTTTGCGGAGGTCGATCTGCCGGAAGACCAGCAGGAGTTTCTCGAAATCAACGCGGAGCTCGCAAAAAAGTGGCCGGTGATCAACGAACAAAAACAGCCTCTCCCCGATGCCGAGGAGTGGAATGGCGTCAAGGGGAAGTTGAAGTATCTGGAGAGGTAGGTGATGCTGTCCGGTTGGCTGGGTTTCCCGTCGATAGCTGTTGCATCGGTCAAGCCGGGGTCACCCGGCTGCCAGCACCGTGCAAACAATATTCCGCTCCCGGCGCGGTCCATCGAACTCGCAGAAGAAGATGTTCTGCCATGTTGACAGGCCCAGTTCACCATCAATGATTGGAACGGTCTCCGACGGCCCCACCAGCCCGGATTTCAGATGTGAATCACCATTGCCATCCTGCCGGTCGTGCAGCCACACACCTTGGGGAATCAGCTTGCGTAGTAGTTCGATCACATCCATCTGTACACTGTCGTCCCAGTTTTCCTGAATCATTATCGCTGCCGTGGCACCCTGGGCGTAGATATGTACCAGCCCGTCGCGGATCCTGCTTTCGCTCACCACCGCTTTTACCTGATCGGTGATATCGATCAGCTGTTCGCGATCGTTGGTGGATATGGTGACTGTTTTACGCATCGTGTTTCCGCCATGAACAGTTTGATATGCCTCTTTCAATCATAGCCGGTTCAAGGGAATAAAGCAGGGTCAGGTTGGGCTGTCAGGTTTCACTGAGCAGCCCGATTTCAACCGCTCGAGCCTGGTTTCCGAAGATGGCCATGGCGGTGTTCATGCGTTTGAACCCAAGTTTTTTATAAAAAGATTCCTTACCGGGTTGTGCGTATAGAATGATCTTCTTGTGGCCGCTGGATAGTGCCACAAGCCTGGACACAATGTTTTTCCCAATACCGAGTCCCTGGTATTCCGGCAGAACCGCAACATCACAGATACAGGAGCAATCGATCCCGTCCGCCAGGGCCCGACCGACGCCCACCAACCTGCCCTGTTCAAAAACGAAACAGCGGAACATACTGTTTGTGAAGGCTCTTTCCAAATCTGCCGGTTTTTTGTTTCCAAGCGGGGCCAGCCGGTACAATCCGGAAAGTTCATCCCAGCTGATTTTTTCTATCGAATAGCGCCACTCAAATTCCATATTCCTTCTCCACCGAGAACAGGTTTATCCCTGTTTTCCCGGATAATCAGTGACAGATGTGTGGAGATATGAAAAAAAGAGCTCCAGCATTGTTCTTGTTCAGAGTGTACTTTCGATCGGCTAGCAGCACCCCGCGCCCGGTTTGCAACCCGGTTTTACCCCTTCAATCGTTGCCGATAACACGTAGTCGGTTACATTATGATCCGGCGCCCAGTCGCGAATAAACTCCCTGGATTCATCCTTCGGTTCGATACGCACGTTCTCGAAGCCAGCCGCCTTGATCATGGCCTCCAGATCCTGGATCAACGATGCGTTGCCCATGCAGCCAGCAATCAGCGCGGGGTCGTTGCGCATCTGTTCCGGTAACTCCACTGTAGCGACCACATCCGAGATGGCCAGCCGTCCGCCGGGACGCAATACCCTGAATGCCTCCCGAAAAACCTGTGGTTTGTCGGGCGACAGATTGATCACGCAATTGGAGATGATGACGTCAATCGATCCGTCGGCAACCGGCAGATGTTCGATCTCACCCAGGCGGAATTCGACATTGCTGAACTTTCCTTTCCGGGCGTTATTGCGGGCCTTGCTGATCATATCGGGTGTCATGTCGATACCGATGACGCGCCCGCTCTCTCCCACCTCATGAGCCGCCAGGAAACAGTCGAAACCACCTCCGGAACCCAGATCCACCACCACCTCACCCGTCTGCAGTGAAGCGATAGCCCGTGGGTTCCCACAACCCAGCCCCATGTCGGCACCACTCGGTACCCTGGTCAGATCTTCTTCGCTGTAACCCAGACGGGTCGAGATCAGTGTGTTGATGGCCGAATCGTCCGATACA
>JALSRO010000185.1 GCA_026984715.1 Chromatiales bacterium
GACCCTGTCGCCCTTCCCTGTCGCCGGATTGAAGAGGGCGACATTGGAGACATGCAGCGGCATTTCCTTGTCGATGATGCCGCCGGGAACACCGGCATTGGGGTTTGGCTTCTGGTGTTTCTTTGCAACGTTTACGTTTTCGACATAGATCCGCTGTTCGTCCACCACGCGCAACACCACGCCGCGTTTACCCTTGTCCTTTCCGGCAATGACGATAACATCATCACCTTTTTTAATCTTCCTCATGGCCGCCTCCACCAACTCAAAGCACTTCAGGCGCCAGCGAAATAATCTTCATAAAGTTTTCACTGCGCAGTTCACGGGTTACGGGTCCGAAAATACGGGTGCCAATCGGCTGGTTCTGATTGTTCAGCAACACTGCGGCGTTACCATCGAAACGGATCAGCGAACCGTCGCTACGACGCACCCCCTTCCTGGTGCGCACCACCACAGCGCTGTATACCTCGCCCTTTTTGACCTTACTGCGGGGAATTGCCTCTTTCACGCTGACCTTGATGATGTCACCAACTCCGGCATAACGACGTTTGGATCCGCCCAGCACCTTGATGCACTGCACCCGCCGTGCTCCGCTGTTATCAGCCACTTCCAAGTTAGTCTGCATCTGAATCATTGGCCAGCCTCCAAACCCTATACAAAATGAGTTGCCCAAAGGACAAACACCCCGCGAAAAGACGGAGCATGTTAGCACAAAAAACAGCCGATCCCAACCCCTTTCTCGGGGCTGCCAAACCGGCTCCGAAACAGTGTTGAAACGGTGATCCGGAAGAGGATCACCGGGGAGTGGTGTGCCGACAGTATCCCCCCACTGACTCCCAACCAAGATGCAGGGCCACTCCATCCACCTGACAATCTCCTCCCGGTGATTGATTACGGCGCGGGGACTCCCCGACGATCGTGAAACCTCAGCCGTTGGAAGTGAGCACCTCGACCAATCGCCAGGCCTTGGTTCTGGAAAGGGGACGACACTCCGCAATCCTTACGACATCACCCTCTCTGCAGAGATTCTCCTCGTCATGCGCATGAAGCTTGGTGGAGCGCTTGATGTACTTACCGTAGAGGGGGTGAGCCACCTTGCGCTCGACCAGGACCGTAATGGTCTTGTCCATCTTGTTGCTCACTACGCGCCCGGTTACCATACGGGTCTTGCTGGCCTGCTCGCTCATTTCGCCTCACCTTCTCTCATGATGGTCTTGATGCGCGCGATGTCCCGGCGGATCTGCTTCATCCGGTGGGGTTTCGACATCTGCCCGGTGGCACGCTGCATGCGCAGATTGAACTGCTCCTGCAGCAGACCCAGCATCTCCTGCTCCAGCTCGGTCGCACTCTTCTCTCTCAATTCACTCGCTTTCATCTTATAGCACCGTTCGGGTTACGAATGCGGTCTTTACGGGCAACTTGGCTGCGGCCAGACGAAACGCCTCACGGGCAACCTCCTCGGAAACCCCCTCCATCTCATACAGCATCTTGCCAGGTTGAACCTGGGAGACCCAGTACTCAACCGAGCCCTTGCCCTTGCCCATGCGCACCTCCAACGGTTTCTTGGTGATGGGCTTGTCTGGAAATATCCGGATCCAGATCTTGCCGCCGCGCTTGATATGACGGGTCATCGCCCGCCGCGCCGCCTCAATCTGTCGGGCAGTAATCCGGCCCCTCGCAGTTGCCTTCAGTCCATACTGGCCGAAGCTGACCTTGTTTCCGTTGGTGGCAAGGCCGCGGTTACGGCCTTTCTGCTGTTTACGAAACTTGGTTCGTTTTGGCTGCAGCATCGTTTCTACCCCTTACTTCCTGGCGGCAGGAGTCTTCTCGGACGCCCCGCTGACAATCTCTACCGTGTCGAGCACCTCACCCTTGAAGATCCAAACCTTGATCCCGATGACGCCATAGGTGGTATTGGCCCGCGCCACACCATAATCGATGTCGGCCCGCAACGTATGCAGTGGAACCCGCCCCTCTCGATACCATTCGCTACGTGCTATCTCGGCACCGTTGAGGCGCCCGGCAACGTTGATTCTCACCCCCTGAGCCCCCAGACGCATGGAGTTCCCCACTGCCCGCTTCATGGCGCGGCGGAACATGATACGTTTTTCCAGCTGCTGCGCAATACCTTGGGCCACCAGCGTAGCGTCGAGCTCCGGCTTGCGAATCTCCTCGATATTGATATGCACGGGGATGCCAACCATCTTGCCCACTTCCATCCGCAGCTTCTCGATATCCTCCCCTTTCTTGCCAATGACGATTCCGGGGCGGGCTGTATGGATGGTAATACGCACATTGCGCGCAGGACGCTCTATCTGGATGCGGCTCACCGACGCCTTTGCCAACTTTTTCTGCAGAAACTCCCTTACCTGCAAATCGTTATTGAGCAAATCCGGATAGTTCTTGGAATCTGCATACCACTTCGACGTCCAGTCCTTGACGATCCCAAGACGCATACCCGTTGGATGTACTTTTTGACCCATGCCTGACTCTCTGTTATCTGTCGGACACAACCACTGTGATGTGGCTGGTACGTTTCAAAATGCGATTTCCTCGCCCCTTGGCCCGGGCGCGCATCCGCTTGTAGGTCGGGCCTTCGTCTACGTAGATTCTTGCAACCTTCAGCTCGTCGATGTCCGCGCCTTCATTGTGCTCGGCATTGGCAATCGCAGATTCCAGCACCTTCTTCACAATGGCCGCCGCCTTCTTGCCACTGAATGTCAGCGTCTGCAGCGCACTCTCCAGCGACTTGCCGCGGATCGTATCGGCGACCAAGCGTGTCTTCTGCGCGGAGACGCGTGCAAATCTCAGTTTTGCTGTTGCTTCCATCTAACCGTACCTATCTTGATTTCTTGTCTGCCATGTGACCGCGGTAGGTGCGCGTCGGCGCAAACTCACCCAGCTTGTGGCCAACCATGTTCTCCGAGATTAGAACGGGGACATGCGCCCGCCCGTTATGGATCGCGATGGTCAAACCGATCATATCCGGCAGGATCATGGAGCGACGCGACCATGTCTTGATCGGCTTCTTGCTGTTGGAGGCCCTGGCCTCCTCTACCTTCTTGGCCAGATGCAGATCCACAAATGGCCCCTTTTTTACTGAACGCGGCATATTGAAATTACTCTTTCAGTTACTTGCCATGACGGCGACGAACAATCATCGAATCGGTGCGCTTGTTACTGCGGGTCCGATATCCCTTGGTTGGAGTACCCCAGGGGGATACTGGATGGCGTCCGCCGGAGGTGCGCCCTTCACCACCCCCATGAGGATGATCCACG
>JALSRO010000186.1 GCA_026984715.1 Chromatiales bacterium
AACTACGCAGTGAACCGCTCCCGACCATCCCGTCAATATAATCCCGGCAACATAATATATAGATGTCGTATTCAGAGCTTCAGGCAGGCGCCGGAACAAGGCGTGGCCCGCAGGCTGCGTTACCCCGTCCTGGTGTAGAGTGGCTGCAGCGGCGACGTATCGCCCTGCAGCAGACCGGCGCACCACGACTGAATACGAGCTATGTTTCGTTGCCGGGTCAGCA
Organism: Chromatiales bacterium; assembly: GCA_026984715.1. Lineage (GTDB taxonomy): Bacteria > Pseudomonadota > Gammaproteobacteria > Thiohalospirales > Thiohalospiraceae > DRMK01. The sequence goes on from JALSRO010000186.1 coordinate 224, forward strand.
ATACATGGAACAGCTGTCATGAGAACCATACCGGTACGGCGTATCACCCCCTTCTGCAGACCGGGAACGACCATCACCCGGCTCGCCACCTCCATACTAGTGGCGGCTCTCGTCACCTTCTCCTCATGGCCACTCGCAGCAAAACCCGCGGCGGAAACCAGAAAGTGGCTGGCCGCCTGGAAAGAGACCACCCCGATGCTGGAGATACGCTCAGGAGCGGCCCACTACGCGACCAACGGAGTCATCTACATGATAGGCGGTATCGGAGGTGACGTGGTGAAGGGTAAGGTAGGCGCGGACGTGGCAGCCTCCAGCGCCAGGATGTTCCTGCGCTCTACCGAGTATGCCCGGATCGGAAAGGACGGAGAGCTCTCCGGCTGGACCGCAGGCCCGGAGCTCAACCTCGAACGGGGCTATTTCTCCGCTGCTGCCCATAACAACCATCTCTATGTAGTGGGCGGTGCACATGGTCCGTATGGGAAAAAACTGCTCGACAGCGTGGAACGAACCGAGATCCGGCCGGACGGATCCCTAGGTCCGTGGGTGATGGAGAAGAACCGGCTCAACATCCCCCGCCGGTGCGTGAAACTGGCGATTATCGGCGACTATCTCTATGCCTTCGGTGGCTTCGGGGGAATTCTGCTGGACACGGTGGAGCGTGCCGAAATTCTTCCGGACGGTACTCTGGGTGAGTGGTTGATGGCCACCGACCGGATGACCGTCGCGCGTTACATCCACGGCGTGGAGCGCGCAGCTGGTGGAGTGTTCATGATCGGCGGGCATAACAAGGAGACCGGCGGTGGCATCGCTGCCGTGGAGTGGAGCAAGCCGGGGGATGACGGATTCTTCCAGCCATGGGCCAGACGTACCCCGCTCCAGACAGCCCGTTACGGGCTGGCCACCGCCACACACAACGGTTTTCTCTACGCCATCGGCGGACTAAGCGGCGCCACCTACCTGGACAGCATCGAACGCGCCCGGATCGGCAAGCAAGGACAGCTCTCTGCCTGGGAATACACGACACCCCTCCCCTCTGCGCGGGAGGGGGCCTCCGCGCTGGTGCAGGGTGATAACATCTATCTGCTGGGAGGAAGTAACCAGGATGGGTTCACCAATCACGTCTCCTATGCCACCTTCAACGAGGAGGGGGAGATCGGCTTTCTCGCTACCCCTGCCGAAATCAAGCAATACCAGCGCCGTCGCGAAGCCGCCCGCGGCAAGAACAGTGAGATGCCCCATGAAGGCACCATCAGCAAACACATCAGGATGACGCAGTACAGCTACCTGCAGGTAAGGATGGATGACGGCCTCCTGGTCTGGCTGGCCGCGCCGGCACAGGAGCTGCGCGAAGGAGAGCGGATTCGATTCCCCAACGGCGCTATCATGAAAAACTTCCACAGTAACAGCCTGAACCGTGATTTTCCGTTCATCATCTTCATCAGCGAGGTGAAACGGGTAGCCGACACCCGGTGATCTCCCCGCCGTTCGCAACCCCTCCTCCCCGCCGCCTGCTGGTTCTGAGTGGCAGCAGGAGCTGGTGCATCGCCGCGGCGAATCGGCTGCTGGAGGCAACAGAGTACCGGGACACCCTCTGGATAACCGATCACCAAGCCAGCCGGGATAAGACAACCACATCATCCGGGGTAAAGAGACACCTGGGTGAAGAACGGGATGCCCTGGTGATCGATGCATGGGCGGGATTCGATCCCGACACCTTTGGAGCCGCTGTCGGCGGGGTACGTGGAGGTGGCGCGGTACTGCTGCTCACCCCTCCCCTGAAGGAGTGGCCAGACGGCATCGATCCAGCCATGCAGCGCCTCGCCCCCTGGCCGTGGAAGGGAACAGAGCTCTACAGTCGCTTTCTGCAACGCCTGGTGGGGATTCTCACAACGAGCAGTCTGGTCCAGTGTTACAATCCCGGCCACCCCCCGCCCGGGCTGCCCTCCCCTCCCTCACGCCCCTCCCCTTCTGCGGATCCGATCTGCCGCAGCAACGAGCAACGGCGGGCGGTGGAGGCTATTCTTCGGGTAGTTCACGGCCACCGGCGCCGTCCGCTGGTGTTGACAGCCGACCGCGGGAGGGGCAAGAGCTCTGCCCTCGGCATCGCCGCCGCACGGCTACTGCGGGAGGGGGCTGGAACGATCCTGGTCACCGCCCCCGCCAAAAGGGCAGTGACAGTGCTGTTCCACCATGCCCGGAGGGGGCTTCCGGACTCCGAGGAGAGCCGTGGAGAACTCTCCCACCAAGGGGGCAGAATCAAGTTTGTCGCTCCCGACGAGCTCATCCAGAGACCACAGCCGGCCGATCTGCTGCTGGTGGACGAGGCAGCGGCAATCCCTGCACCGCTGCTGGAACAGCTGTTGAGGCAGCACTCACGAATCGTCTTCTCCACCACCATTCACGGCTATGAGGGTACCGGCCGCGGCTTTGCCGTCCGCTTTCGGGAGACTCTGGACCGCCTTACCCCGCAATGGAGAGCGCTGCACCTCACTCAGCCGATCCGGTGGCCCCGAAACGATCCGGTAGAGCAGTTCACCTTCCAGGCCCTGCTGCTGAACGCCACTCCTGCCGACAATCGGACAATGGTGGGCATCACCGCCACGGCGTGCAAACTGGCGGTGTTGACACAGGAGCAGCTGATCGCCAATGAAGAGTTGCTGAACGAACTGTTCGGGCTGCTCGTACTGGCACACTACCGCACCTGCCCCAACGATCTGCGCAACTTGCTCGACACTCCGGGGGTAACCATCCACCTTCTACTCTACAATAGCCATGTGGCAGCAGCAGCGGTCACCATTGGAGAGGGAGGGGTGAACGAGCCGCTCGCCAAAGAGATCTGGCTGGGGCGCAGACGCATCCACGGTCACCTGCTGGCCCAATCCCTGGCGGTGCATGCCGGATTTCCCGAGGCGGCACAACTGCGCTACACCCGTATCATGAGGCTGGCCGTGCATCCCGCGGCCACGCGGCGTGGAGTGGGAACACGGCTGGTCAGGGAGATCCTCCAGAGGAATGCCGGTACGGGAGTGGATGCCGTCGGTACCAGC
>JALSRO010000187.1 GCA_026984715.1 Chromatiales bacterium
TTTTCCACTTCGTCGGCCAGTGTGTTGATCGACTGGATGGTCGAATCGACCTCCCGCTTCCCTTCGTTCGACTGCTGATTCGAGCGCTCCGCCATCTGAGCCGCTTCATTCATGTTGCGGACCATCTCTTCGAACGATCTGGCCATCTCGCTGGCGGAGGTGGCCAGAAGATCCGTATCCCGGGTCTGGTTCTCTATCCGTTCGTTGGCTCCCTTCATCGAACCGGACATCTCCCGCGCAGATTTGGCCACATGAACGGTCGCCGAGTTGACGTCGATGAGTATCTGCTGGAACTTCGCCAGCATCCGGTTCAGCGAAGAGGCTATCTGACCCAGCTCATCGCTATACCCATCTTCCAGCCTGGCTGTGAGATCGGAGTTGCGCTCGATGCGCTCGATATCCCGCGCTATCCCCAGGATGGGGGTGCTTATGGTACGCGCCAGCAGCCAGGCCAGGACTACGCATATCAGCAGCCCCACGATATTGATGGGTAACAGCTCCATCAGGATCTCCCCTTTCAGCCCGCCGATGTTGGAGGCATCCATCACCATCCATATCTCACCCCCACCCTCGTTGGCCAGGGGCAGGATCATATGCAGGCGCCATGTTCTCTTGTCCAGATAGTAACCTTCGGCTGCCTGGTTCCCGCTTGGATGGACGAACCGACGCGCGGCATCTTCCAGCAGCTGTTTTCCCTTTTGATAGACCTCGAGCTCCCGCTCTTTCTCCAGAAGCATCTTCTCGACCTTGGGGCGTTTGCGATGATCGGCAGGCAGTCTTTCCAACGCCTTCTTGAAACGGGCAATACGGGCCGTCAATTTCTTCTCGTAGTCTGCCGGATAGAAGGAACGCACCACCTGCCCCTGATCCCGCACGTAGGTAATTCCGTAGGGTTCGCCGTTGCCATCGGTCTTCCCCTCCACCGAAAAAAACAGCAGCTCGCCGTCGGCCCGGTAGAGCTCCATGGCCGCCTCATCCTGAACGTTCGCATAGTTGCCACCGCCGACGCTGCTCTTCATCAGGTTGAGAATCGGCTGGGCGCCGGTCCTGGCCAGCTCCAGGGCATGGTTCAGTGCCTTGTCATATTCACTCTGATAGCGGCTTATCCCCAGAATCAGGCTCAATACGATGAGCAGAATGATCGGACCACCCGTTACCAATTGTCTGATTGTAAACCACTTTCTGAGATTATCCATGCCAAACGTCTCTGTTTGTATCTGGAGGAACGATAGTTGTGGTGAAGGTGCCGTCCCCCCTGACCTCCGCCTTCTGATCCAGGGTTGGCACCATCAGCTACTATTTGTTGTGTGAACAGATACCGGAGACACACGCTTCTCCATAACCGGTGTGACAGGCCACACACGCCTTGGGGCTCAGGGAAGGATGCGCATCCGAGATATCTTTTCCATCGAATGAGTAGGCGCCATACTGCGGCTCACCCAGCAGATGCTCGGTCACCAGCAACGCCTTTATGTCGGTCAACTCCAGTACGGCGGTCGGTCCGTCAGGGTACTCCCCGTGGCGGGCCAGATAGGCCTCCTTGTGGGCCGGATTCACCCGTATGTTGTATTTTGAGCCCTTCCCGTCCTGGATCCAGTTGTAGGTCTTGATGGTCTCCTTCACAATCGCCGGCAGACCATCCGGAATGGCCGACTGATTGTCGGGAATCGCCGCACTGCTCACGATTGGCCAACTCTCCCACCCCTTGGGAAACTCCGCATCTGAGCCTGCCTGGACACCCAATGCCACGACACATCCTGCCGCGGCAACCAATCCCCTGCATATCGTCTTGACGGACATATTGCTTTCCTCACTATTTGAACAAGACATAATCCGTACCCCCAACGGGGTATACTGCTGTTATCGGCATGCATTAACATTTTTTTAACTATTCATGTGTCCTGAGAGAGATCTGTTAACATTTCATACGGTTATTCATTCTCCTCAAGGAACACCATACTGATGAGCCATTCGACCCTACGCCAACAGCTGATCGACACTGCACTGGCCATAAACCGCTACGGCATAAACCAGGGAACATCGGGAAACCTAAGTGTACGGGTTCCCGGGGGGTTTCTCGTCACCCCCTCGGCGATACCATATGAAAACTGCCGCCCCGAAGATATCGTCCACATGGATCTCGAGGGCCGTTGGCAGGGAGAGCGAAAACCCTCCAGTGAATGGCGTTTCCACCGCGACATCTATCGCAGCCGCGGAGATGCCCAGGCGGTGCTGCATGCCCATCCCCCCTGGTGCACCACCCTCGCCTGTCTGGGCAGGGAGATCCCCCCGTTTCACTACATGGTCGCCGTTGCTGGCGGCACCAACATCCGTTGCGCCCCCTATGCCACCTTTGGCACCCAAAAGTTGTCCGATCTGGCACTGGCCGCCTTGGCAGATCGCAAGGCATGCCTGCTCGCCAACCACGGCATGCTCTGTCTGGAAGAGGATTTGCAGCAGGCCCTGTCGTTGGCAATAGAGGTGGAGAATCTTGCCCGGGTCTACGCCCAGGCATTGCAGATTGGTGAACCGGCGCTGCTGAATCAGGAGGAGATGGTTCGAATAGCGGAAAAGTTCCGAGTCTACCGGCAGCGATAACCGACGGACCGATCGATCCGCACACAAAATCGACTACTTTCGAACCATGGGGTTATTGACCCGGCAATGATACATATCATATTCAACCATAGCCTGTCATTGAATATTGCAGGGCCAGGAGCTTTTGGCAGGCACCGGAACCGCGTTCCAGCACGCTGGACAGGGGTGTCAAGGTGTCGCAAATGCAGGGAGGATGCACTGGAGCGACCCTTGCCCCCGCACTACGCCTTGTTTCGGCGCCTGCCTGAAGCCCAGAATACGACATATCTCATTGCCCGGTCGATCGCACTCAGATAACGTTCGTCTCTTTCTGCCGGACGCTTCGCAGATAGATCCGCACCCCCTCGAGCAGATTCCACCACAGCAGAAAAAAGGCTGCAAAAAAAAGGAGTGCCGCGGGGCGCAACAGCGGTTGCGGCCAGATCACCGAGGCCAGCAGCAGTAACAGGGAGGCAAGCTGCAGCCGGAACTGCCAGCGAATGCGTAACGGCGAGATGATCTCCTTCATGTTGGGGATCTTCTCTCCCCAGCGTCCCTGCTCCTGCATCCGGTTATTGAGATGCAACCAGACCAGGAATGGTACGATCTTGTAGAGCATACCGCTGATGACCGACATCGCAAAACCGACGATGAGTAGCATACCCAGCAGGATCTCCTGTC
>JALSRO010000188.1 GCA_026984715.1 Chromatiales bacterium
GGGAAGATGCCGATCATGGTGAGCGGGATCGCCCCCATCACCAGCAGCGGGGTCTGGAAGTTGGCGTAGTAGGCCACCAGCAGCAGGTAGATCAGCACCAGCGCCACGATGAAGGCGGAACCCAGATCGCGGAACACGTCGAGGGTCAGGCGCATCTCGCCGTCCCACAGCAGCTGGTAGTCGTAGGTGTCGTTCGGCTGCACGGAGACGAACTTCAGCCCTGCGGTGGTGAGCCTGCCGGCGTCACCCAACTCCATGCCGTCGAGCCGGCCATCCAGGTCCAGCAGCGGATAGACCTGGGAGCCACGCATCGGCTCGGCCGAAACGTAGGCCACCACATGGCCATCCTTGGTATAGACCGGCCGGGAGGCGATCACCTCGTGGATCTCGGCCAGGGTGGCCAGGGAGACGGGGCGCCCCTCCCGGTCACTGATGTAGATCTGGCCAAGGTCGGAGAGGTGTACCCGATGCTCCCGCGGCAGGCGCACATGGATCCTGACCGGATGGCGCTCTTCATCCACATGCACCGCGCCCAGGTCGAAACCGCCCAGGAAGGAGCCGACCGTCTGCATCACCCGTACCGTCGAGATGCCTGAGCGTGCGGCCTTCTCCTTGTCCACCTCGATGCGGTACTCCACCTGGTCATCACCCAGCGAGTCGTCGATATCCACCAGATCATAAGTCTGCTCGAACTCGCTGCGCACCTTCTGCACCAGCTCCGCCAGCTTGCCGGATTCGGGGCCGTAGAGCTCCGCCAGTACGGTTGCACGCACTGGCGGGCCGGGCGGGTCCTCGACCAGCTTGATGTTGGCCTGTGGATGGGCCTTCATCACCGGACGCAGTCTCTCGCGCAGCTCCAGCACGATGGCGTCGGACTTGATGCTGCGCTCCAGTTTGTCCGTCAGGTTGACCCGGATCTCCGCCAGATGCGCACCGCGGCGCAGCACCGCGCCACGCAGCATGCCGTTGAAGTCCACCGGACCCGCCTGGCCGACGAAGGTCTCGTAGTCGGTCACATACGGGTAGATCCGCAGCACATCGGCCACCTCGCGGGCCACCCCGTCGGTCATCTCCAGCGGCGTGCCCTCCGGCATGTCGATGGTGATGTTGAAGGTGTTCTTGTTGCCCTTGGGCAGCATCTTCAGCTCTACCGTACCCGGTGTCATCGGCCCGCCGATCCCGGAGGGGCGGAAGAACTGCCAGGCCGGCTGCCAGAGTGCGCCAATCATCATCACCAGCACCACGAAGAACAGCGCCCAGCGCTGCCAGGTTCCCTCCACCAGCGGCGTGGCCAGCCGGTAGTAGAGCCGGTGGATCCAGTCCTTCTGTTCGGCATCCTTCTCCTCCATGGTGGGCTCGGTGATCTTGCAGGGCATCCAGCGCTGCGCGATCCAGGGGGTCACCATGTAGGCGATGACCAGCGACGCCAGCATCGCCACCGGCGTATTGAACGGGATCGGCGCCATGTAGGGCCCCATCATGCCGGTGACGAAGGCCATCGGGATGAAGGCCAGGATCACCGCAAAGGTGGCGATGATGGTGGGCTTGCCGGTCTCGTTGGTGGCGGTGATGATCAGCCGCGCCTTGTCCTTCAGCCGGTGCACACCCTTGTGCAGATGGCGGTGGATGTTCTCCACCACCACGATGGCATCGTCCACCAACAGCCCCAGCGCCAGGATGAGGGCGAACAGGGTGATGCGGTTGATGGTCTGATCCGCCAGCAGGCCGGCGGCGAACACCACGAACAGGATCAGGGGGATGTTCATGGTGACGATGGCCGCCTCGCGCCAGCCGAGGAACAGCAGCAGCAGGACGATCACCGAGACGATGGCGATCCCCAGATGCTCTATCAGGTAGTTGACCGCATCATTGGCCTTCTTGCCGGAATCACGGGTTACGGTGACGGTGACGTTGTCCGGGATGAAATCCCCCTTCAGGGTATCCACCTTCTCCAGGATACGCTCGGCCACGAATACCGCGTTGGTGCCGCGCTTCTTGGCCAGGCTGATGGAGACCGCCGGGCGCTGCGGCTCGGCCGCCGCCTCGGGGCCGACGCCGGGACCGAAGCCGATCCGGTGCAGCGTCTCCACCTCGGCGGGCCCGTCATGCAGGGTGGCCACGTCACGCAGGAAGATGGGACTGCCTTCCCACTCTCCCACCACCAGCGCACCCACATCCTCCACCGACTTCAGATAGCCCTGCAGCCAGACCCGGGCCACGCGGTTCTCCCCCACCAGCTCGCCCACCGGACCACCGGCGTTGGCCCCCTGCAGCACCTGTTGCAGGCGATCCAGGGGAATCCGGTAGGCGCCCAGCTTCACCGGGTCGATCTGGATACTGATCTGCCGGTCCCGGCCGCCAACGATGTTGGTCACGCTGACGCCATCCAGCGGCACCAGCTGTTCCCGCACCCGTTCTGCCAGACGTTTGAGATCCATGTCATCCAGCTCGTCGCTGGAGAGAGTCAGCACCACGATGGGCACATCATCCACATCCACCGGCTTCACCAGCGGCTGGCTGGCACCGGGAGGGATGCGATCCAGATTGTGCATCAGGCGGTCGTACAGCTTGACCAGGCTATCCTCCTTGTTCTCGCCCACCTCGAACTGCACGGTGACGATGGCCAGTGAGTCCTGCGCCATGCCATAGGTGTGCTCCACGCCGCTCATCTCCCGCAGCACCGCCTCCAGGGGACGCACCACCTTGTTGAGCACCTCGGTGGGGCTGGCCCCTTCCATGCGCACGAACACGTTGGCCGCCGGTACGTCGATCTGCGGGTTCTCCTCGCGCGGGGTGATGAACAGCGCCACCAAGCCGACCAGGAATATCAATACGCTGATCAGCGGGGTGAGCGTGCTGCCCATCGCCGCCTGGCCGAGACGGCCGGCGATATTGAGCTGACTGTTCTGCTGCTGCTCACTCATGGCGCTACTCCCCTGCCACAATCCGCATTCCGCCGCGCACGACACCTTCCGCGCTGGCGATCACCTTTGCTCCGGCCGTCAGCCCCGCGGCGACCTCATACATCTCTCCGTACTTCTGCCCCAGACGCACCAGACGATAGTGAGCGATATTCTGTTCATCCACCACATACACTGCGGGCAGATCGCCACGGCTGAACAGCGCCTTCTCCGGCAGCATCAGCACCTCGCGGGTAGCGACGGTAAAGCGCACCTTCACATAGGTACCGGCCAGTACGTTGACCCCGTCCGGCAGGCGAACCTTGACCAGAAAGTTGTGCGCCACCGGGTCGGCGG
>JALSRO010000189.1 GCA_026984715.1 Chromatiales bacterium
CAGGCCCACGGCATTTTCGTTACCGCCAGTCAGCGTCCAGCGTGTATAGGCCGCCCAGTCGAAATGCCTCTGCAGATGAAGCTGAAAATAGTTGCGCTCACCACGGAACGGTCCGATGGGCCCGGCTATCCGGCGTAGCTTGCCGTCACGTATGAGGCGGTGCTCCCACACAAACCCCAGCTCGGTCCGGTCGCCGATGTTCTCTCTCCCCGACAGGCGGCTGATCTGCTGCCAGTCCGCCTTGTGGATCTGCTGCCAGTCGGTACTCAGGCGCAGTTGGGGGCCGTAGTCGTACAGCAGACCCGCCTTCGCCGCCACCACCTGCGGCGTCTCCCTGCCCGCTTCCAGCGCCTGGTTGTAGTAGCTGACCGCCTGCTGCCACTGTCCGAGGCGGGCTTCGATACCAGCCATCTCGGGCAGCAGTTCACTGTCACCGGGATACTGCTCGTGCAGACGCGCAAACTTGCGGCGCGCCGCAAAGAGCCGACCGGTCTCTGCGAGCCACAGGGCCCGTAAACGCTCCAGGCGCAGGGCTGCAGTTTCACTCCGCTGCGAAGTTCTCTTTTCTGCTGGCTTTCCAGCCTGCACAGCTTCGGGGCGGAAGATAAGGTCGACGGAGATATGCCTGTCGTCCTCCGCCACTACCCGATAGAGCACTTCGCGCGCGGCATGAATCAGCAGACTGTCGTAGCCGGTGCTGCTCCAGTCGATCCATGCTCTGTTCCGGGCTGTAACGTCGGCGAGCAATTTCGGCGGGATGGGACGGGAAAAACGCAGTACCAGCTCCCGCCCGTCCACCTCCTGATGCACTGTTACCGGAGCATCCCAGATGAACTCCAGATGCAGCCGCTCCGCACCCGCTTCGAACTGCAATGCCACTCCACTGTTGCCACGGGCCACCACGTTCGCGGACGATATGAGCAACAGCACCGCCATCACATAGATCATCTCCCCGGGTAGTCGCCTCATATCCCTTGTCCTCTCGCTGCCAGGATCTCACCCGCCCGCTCGATATGGCCAGTCTCAATCAGTACGGTTGCAAAGTCCGCGCGCAGGTCGTCGTTGTCCGGATAGGCCGTCAAAAGATCCTGAAAGGCCATGATGGCGTTGTCGCTCTCTCCGAGGCGATAGAGGCTCTGAGCCCGGACGCTCGCCTTGCGAATCCCCAGTTCCGGTTGGGCGTCCAACAGCTGAACCACGCGGCGATAGTAGGGCAATGCCATGTCCATACTGCCCCGCCTCGTAAGCAGCTCTGCATAGAAATAGTTGCTTTCGAAATCGCTCCCGCTACCATCGAGCCGGAGATACCGCCCCAACAGTTCGAATGCATCTTCCCAGCGCTGCTCCGCATAGGCCTGAAGCCCGAGACGACGCAACATACCAGGATCGTCCGGGGAGAGAGTCATGAGGCGCCAGCTCGCATCCATCGCCAGATCGGTAAACCCAACCTGATCGGCACGGCGGATGTAACGGCGCAGCTGTGCCGCATCGTGGCTGTTCTCAATCGCCTGGGTCAGCACCTCACGTAGACGGGGATAATCCTCTTCACGCTGTAACACATCCATCTGGAACTCGACAGGCTCACCACTGTATCCCAATGAGGCCAAATCGTGCTGGCCAAGCTTCAGCACACGCTCTGTGGCCCCCACATCCAGCAGCCTGTGGAGCCAGCCCAGCCGCTGCTCGCCCTGCGCGCTGCGAGCGCGCTCTTCTATCCACTGCATCCCGAATGGCTCGGGCCGGGGGCCCCATATGTAGAGCAGTTGGCTCACGTAGGGACTGTCCGGCGGCGCGTCGGCCGCCAGATCGAGATAGGCTCTTTCCGCCAGCAACTTGTCGCCCAGCTCGAGGGCACGATAGGCGAGTGCCTCTTTGTCCTTCTTGCCAAGGTCTGGTCGTGACAGTTCCTGCCGCAGTAGCGCGAGCAGCTCCTTGCGTCTGCCAGCTGCGCTCAATGCGGTTTGGTACCGGTAGCTCATCTCCCTCCTTTCGGACGCACCCAGATCAGACCGCGCCAATTGACGGCGCCAGAAGGCAAACAGCTCATCCTGCCGCTTTGCCTTGCGCAGTTCGGTTTCGTAGCGATAGGTAAACGCCTCCCGCTCCCTGGGACTCAGGCCCGGCTGTTCTATCTGTTCCAGCAGAAAAGCCAGCAACGCCTCCCTGCGATGGTTCTGACGCAGCGCTGTCTCGTAACGCTCCCTCAGCTCACGCCGCATCGACTCATCCAGATCGGCGCGGCGCAACTGCTGTCGCAGAAAGGTCAGCCGTTTCTCCTCGCGCCCCAGCTTGTGCAGCGTGTTCTCATAACGGTAACTGATCTCACGCTTCTCCTCGTCGCTCACATCGGGACGGGTCAGCTGGCGATCCCAGAAAGCAAACAGCTCGTTGTAGCGGGTTGCCCCCTCCAGCGCTCGCTCATAATATGCAGTCCACCTGCCGCCCCGGCCTGCATAGCCCTGCAGGTAGGTTATGGCCTCTTCGTACTGCCCCAGATCCAGGGACAGGCTGACCAGAAATTCACGAGCCCGTATATCGAAGAAAGCCGGGTGTTCACGCGCAAGCCGCCGCAATATTTCGCTCGCCTCGACCATTTCGCCCTCTGCAGCAAGAAGATAGGCAAGGTCGAGATAGTCGTGTGGCTTGGCGTCATAGTCCTGCACAATTCGTTTCAATACCTCGATCTGCTGGCGATAGCGGCCTTCTGCATTGTATAGCTGCGAGAGACTGCGCAGCGCCTGTTCGGAGGGCTGCACTTCGGCCCTCTTCTCCAGACTGCCAAGATAATCATGGGGGCGCTGGGTCTGCTGATAGTATTTGCTCAACCGTTCCCGGGCCTCAATGTTGTCCGGGTTATATTGAACAAAGTTCTCCATCAGCTTCACCGCCTTGTCCATCTCACCATAGATGAGGTAGAGGTCGGAGAGCGGCAGCACCACGTTGGCCGAGGCATCCCCCTTTTCGAGCAGATTCTCATACTCTGCCCGCGCGGCGGTATATTGCTGGTTGCGGTAGTGCATCAGTGCCAGCTCCGGCGGACGCGGGTAAACCAGATAGCCACCGATCAACCCCAGTACAATCACCAGCAAAACGACAAAATGCGCGTTCTTCATCAAACCGTCTCCCTGCGGTAATCGATGTGGACCCGTACCGTTTGATCAGGCGTCTTGCTATCAATGGCGAACCGGAGCCGCTTCTCTGCCGCAACAGTAATCCTTTTCTGAA
>JALSRO010000190.1 GCA_026984715.1 Chromatiales bacterium
TCTGGCTATACCTGTTGTCATCATAGGCATATACACCCTATACAGCCCTGAATGGATTATGAGAGGCTACAAAATCAGAGATTTCAGTGTTGGCGAACGATTGCTGACACAGGCACGGGTGCTCTGGGAGTACATCCATCTCATCCTGGCTCCAAGCAATCAGTCCCTGGGCCTGTTTCACGACGATATCACCATATCGAAAGGCCTGTTCTCCCCGCCAACGACCTTTAGTTCCATCCTGGGTCTGCTGGCCCTCGGCGGTACAGCTTGGCTGGTCCGCCATCGCGCACCGATAGCCAGCTTCGGAATACTGTTCTTTCTAACCGGCCACCTGCTGGAATCATCATTCCTGCCTTTGGAAATGATGTACGAGCATCGAAACTACCTACCAAGCTACGGGCTTCTTCTTGCCGCTGGCTATTTCCTCGCGTCACCCCTCCTGTCCTTGCGTACCTTATGGGTACGCCGTTCGATTGCAGCCGCTCTGGTATTGATGCTCGGCGTTGCGACTGCTATACGGGCGAGCATCTGGGGAGACCCGGTCGAACACACCATGATGGAAGCCTACAACCATCCCCTTTCCCCACGCGCCAACGTGGAACTGGCCACAATGTATGCAAGCTTCGCCCTGAACGATGAGGATCGGCGTGAGTTCTATTACGGCCGTTCGATAGAACACTACGAAAAGGCGGCATCTCTCCGGCCCAGCTATACCACGCCGATATTCGCGGCGATAAAGGTCGCCTGCATGCTGGGCAAACCGATAAAAAGCAGATGGAGAACCGAGCTGGTCGACCGGCTGGGCACACAGCCGTTCTGGCCAAACAACGTGAACTGGCTGGAGATATTCGGGGATTACGACAACGACATGAGCTGCACCATCCCCAGCGATATCATGCTGGATGCAATCCGCGCATCCCTTGGAAACAGGAATATTACGTCCAACATACGTTCATCCCTTCTGATAACTTCAAGCCGGTATTTTTCTGCACGGCTACATGACTATGATACTGCGCTGTACCTGATGGCCCAAGCCATAGAAGAATCACCGGGGAGCCCTGATCCGCGCCTGCGGCTGGCGATGTTGCTGACAAGCGTGGGCCGGCTTGGCGATGCCCTGCAGGAACTTGAGCAGGCGGAATCGATGGACAGACTGGGGGCGCTGAAGGAAAAGACCGATGAACTGCGGTCTGTTCTGGATGCTGCAGGCAGCCGGCGTCGGCCCTGATCATGCCTTGCCATAGGGACAGGGAAACCGTTACCCTCAACCCCGTATCCCTACCAGCGTAGATAGCATGGATATCACGATTGTCATACCCGCAAAAAACGAGGCAGGCTCACTGGACCGGCTGATCCCGGCCATACGTCAACATCAACCGGAAGCCGAGATCCTCGTGGTAAACGATGGCTCTACCGATGAAACTGCAGGGGTATGCAGGAGACACGGTGTACGCCTCGTTTCACACCCTTACAGCATGGGAAACGGTGATGCCATAAAGTCGGGCGCACGAAACGCGGGCGGTGATGTCATCGTTTTTATGGATGCGGATGGCCAGCACGATCCGGCAGATATCGGCAGGCTGCTCGACAGAATAGCCGATGGCTTCGACATGGTAGTGGGGGCGAGGCAGATTGACACCCACGCCTCTGCGTGGCGCCGGCTTGCAAATTCCTTCTATAACCGGCTGGCCTCGATCATGACCGGGTACGAGATCCAGGACCTGACCTCGGGCTTCCGCGCCGCCCGCAGAAAACAGTTCCTTCGATTCCTCTACCTGCTGCCGAACGGCTTCTCCTATCCAACCACCAGCACGATGGCATTCTTCCGTTCAGGGCTCCCTGTCGCATACGTGCCGATACGTGCCGGTGCGCGCGAAGGGAAGAGCAAGATAAGGGTATTGAGGGATGGTGTTCGCTTCCTCGTGATCATCCTGAAAATCGGCGCATTGTTTTCACCCATGCGGTTCTTTCTGCCCGTGAGCGCAACCCTGTTCGCAGTCGGCGCTTCCTACTACATGTACACCTATTTGAACTGGGGCCGTCTGACCAACATGAGTGCCATACTCTTTCTGTCTTCGCTTCTGACTTTTCTGATTGGCATCGTGTCAGAACAGATCTCATCCCTCCATTACATGCATTCCGAAAACGGGATTCTTCCCCGCGATAACGGTGAGAAAAAGGAAGGTCACGGCAAATGACCCGCCACTCAGGCACTGACATGAGCCGGTCGCTACGCAGGTTCGCACACAACCTGCGCAGCACACCGCTACACCCGCAGTGGTTCGCGGTCAGGAGACAGGGCAGGCAGCTGCGCGAAATCTGTTCCGGCGTCAGGGGAATCGTCGTCGATATCGGCTGTGCCGGAGGGGCCATCCGCGAGCGGCTGGACGATGGAACGCGTTACTATGGCCTGGATTACTATGACACTGCCACACAGTGGTATCACACAAGGCCAGATGTGTTCGGGGATGCGCAATCACTCCCTTTCCGTGACAGCTCGGTGGATCACGTCTTTCTCATGGAGGTCATGGAGCACCTGCCTGATCCGGATAGCTGCATGCAGGAGATCTTTCGTATTCTAAGAAATAGGGGCACGCTTGTCCTTAGCACGCCTTTCCTGTATCCCATACATGACGCCCCGCTCGATTTCCGACGCTGGACGGCGCACGGGCTGGAATACCTTGCAGACAGGCACGGATTCAGACTGGAAAGCCTGACCCCAAGGGGACGCCCTATCGAAACTGCCGCCTTGCTTGCCAACATCGCCCTGAGCCGGCTGGCCATCAGCCTGGGCCGTCTATTCAGGCCGCTGGCCATACTCTGGCTCCCGGTTGCGATACTGGTGCCGACAATCAACAGCCTTGCATGGCTGCTGGCCCGAGCAGACCGGGATGATGCCTTCATGGCTCACGGATACCAAGCGTTGCTGACGAAGCCCTAGATGCAACATATAGTTATTGTGACCACATCATACCCAGATGGTGTTCCGGGGTCGGAAGCAGCCGGGTCATTCGTGGAGGATTTCGCCAGTGAAATGTCAAAACACTGTGCGGTAACTGTTGTCGCACCCGGCATCCAAGCTGTGTCAAAGGCACACGGAAACCCGCGCATCGTGCGATTCCCTGTCCCGAAACTGCCTCTCTCCAACCTGGACATACTGAAACCAGGCGACGCGTATGCAATATACGAGACATTGCGCACGGGTGGGAAATCGCT
>JALSRO010000191.1 GCA_026984715.1 Chromatiales bacterium
ATCACCCTGCATGTTCCCGAACTGGATGCACAGGGGCGGGTGCACACCCGCGAGCGCACTCTCAAGGTTCACATTCCCAAGGGGGTCAAACAGGGGCAGCGAATCCGCCTGGCCGGTCAGGGGGCCGCGGGGGTGGGTGGCGGACCGGCGGGTGATCTCTACCTGGAGGTGGAATTCAAGCCGCACCCTTTCTATCGTATAGAGGGGCGGGATCTGTATCTGGATCTGCCTCTGGCCCCCTGGGAGGCGGCTCTGGGAGCAAAGGTGAAGGTTCCCACACCTGGAGGCATTGTCGATCTGAAGATCCCCCCCAACTCCAGATCGGGACGCAAACTGCGTCTCAAGGGGCGCGGAATTCCCAACAAACCGGCGGGAGACCTCTATGTCATCCTGCAGATAGCGCTTCCACCTGCGGATAGTGAAAAGGCCAAGGCCCTCTACCGCAGAATGGAACAGGAACTGGCCTTCAATCCACGCGCCAGACTGGGGGTATAACCATGAACAACGAGATACTTCCCATCCTCGAGGGAATACTCCTCGATGAAGAGAATACGGTAACGCTGGCGGAGCTGTGCCGCGCCTGCTCGGTTCATGCGGAGTGGGTTGCCGAGCTGGTGGACGAAGGGGTACTGGAACCGCTGGGTGTCGAGTATGGCCAGTGGAGATTTCCCGCCGTCAGTATGCAGCGCGCCATGACAGTCCGGCACCTGCAGCAGGATCTGGGGGTCAATCTGGCCGGGGCCGCCCTGGTCGTGGAGCTGATTGAAGAGATCGATACCCTGCGAACACGATTGCAGGCCATCGAACCGAACCTGCGGGACTGAATGAATACCGAAGCCTGGGCGCGCCACACCCTGATCAACCGCTTGCAGTCACTGTTGCTGCTGAGCGTGATGGGTGGATTTCTGGCGCTGCTCGGTTGGCTCCTCTGGGGCGGGAGCGGGGTCATTTGGCTGCTGGTACCGGCATTGCTGCTGGTCCTGTTCAACCCGTTTCTCTCACCGGAGCTGCTGATGCGTCTCTACCGGGCGCAACGACTGACACCCGTGCAGGCGCCAGTGCTCTACCAGGCACTCAGAGAGCTGAGCCAACGTGCCAGACTACCCCACACCCCCACCCTCTACTACCTCCCCAGCCGCATGGTCAACGCTTTCGCTGTTGGCAACCAGAAACGCGCGGCGATCGCGGTTACCGACGGCCTGCTGCGCAACCTCGACAGCCGCGAGGCGATTGCCGTGCTGGCCCATGAGCTAAGCCATATCCAGCACAACGACATGTGGGTCATGGGGCTGGCCGATCTGTTTACACGTCTCACCCACAGCCTCTCCCTGTTCGGGCAGTTTCTGCTGCTGCTCAACCTGCCATTGCTGATGTTCTCCAATATGGGGATCAACTGGTTTGCCATCCTGATCCTGATCTTCGCTCCCAACTTGAGCATTCTGGCGCAGCTGGGTCTCTCCCGTACCCGTGAATATGATGCCGATCTGAACGCCGCGCGGCTCACTGGTGACCCGGAAGGACTGGCGCGAGCACTAATCAAGATCGAAAAGCAACAGGGGAGCATCCTGGAGCAGATCATCCTGCCGGGCCGCCACACCCCGGACCCCTCCCTGTTGCGCACCCACCCGCCAACCGAGGAGCGCATCCGGCGCCTGCGCGAGCTTCAGCTGCCGCCCCGGACTCCTCCACAGTTGCCGCAAACCCATGGTTCACTCACCCCTGACGAGCTGCTGGATCATCCCGTGACCCGCCCTCCCAGTTGGCACATCAGCGGCCTCTGGCATTGAGCATTTCCGCATGAATCCGATCCTCTGGCCTGCCGCCCTCTGTATCGGTATCGTACTGGGCCTGTTTGGAGCAGGTGGTGGATTGATCACAGTTCCGGTGCTCATCTACCTGGCACACCTGCCGATCAGAGAAGCAATCGGTATCAGCCTCTGGGTAGTGACCATCGCCTCATTTGCAGCGGTGCTCCAGCAGCGCGCCTGGCAACGGATAGAGCCGAGGCTGCTGGCAACCTTCGGCATCACTGGGGTATTGGGCAGCCTCACGGGCTCTCTGCTCTCCCACCTGATGTCCGAAAGGGTTCAGCTCGGGCTGTTTGCCCTGCTGATTTTTGCTGTCAGCTGGTGGATGAGCAGGGTCACACTCACCGAACAGGTGCGCGTATTCCGCTTCATCCCAGCTGCCATAACCGGATTCGTTATCGGCATGCTTACCGGCATTCTTGGGGTGGGCGGTGGTTTTCTGCTGGTTCCTGCCCTAATCTATCTCGGTGTCAACGAATTTCCCGCCGCAGTTGCCCACTCTCTGGTGCTGATAACCCTCAACTCCGCCACGGGTGCCATCGCCTATCTGAACAGCTTTCGGCTACCACTTTCGATGGTGCTCCTGTTCAGCCTGCTGGCAACCCTCGGCACCGCCATCGGCACCCAATTGTTGCAACGACTGCCCAATCTGCACCTGCACCGGGCATTCATCATCATCCTGCTGATAACCGGCAGTATCATGCTGTGGCGCACCATCTCCTTCTGAGGACGCACGGCTCACCACCAAGCTCACGAAGGGCGCAAAAAAACGATCTGGTCGATAAACAGCAAGTTGCATCTGTGGCAGAGGGAGACACAAATTGGATATCAATCGTCAGCAGAATTCCCCCTGCCACCTTCCATAGTGGAATCGGCCTTCGTATACTTCATACTCTTTGTGGTGAATATTATTAACCCAAGGGCAGGGAACCGGGCACGTGGAAAGTTCGTGCTATAGTATTATTGTTTCGGCAGCAGTAGATGTCGGTACCGTGTCAACACAATTAGTCACTGCCTCGCCACTTTCAACCACAGGAGACGAAGATGAGTAACGAGGAGCTGTTCTGGGAAGATGAGGCCCTGAAAACGTTGCAGAAAATCCCTTTCTTCGCACGCAAGCTCGCCAGGAAAAAGATCGAACAGGGGGCCGTCGCGCTCGGCGAGACACGGATCACACCTGAGCTGATGGAGAAGATCAGATCCCGTGTGATGGACAACAGGTAGCCATGGTTCCGGCCCTCGGTACAAAACTACGCAGTGAACCGCTCCCGACCATCCCGTCAATATAATCCCGGCAACATAATATATAGATGTCGTATTCAGAGCTTCAGGCAGGCGCCGGAACAAGGCGTGGCCCGCAGGCTGCGTTACCCCATCCTGGTGTAGAGTGGCTGCAGCG
>JALSRO010000192.1 GCA_026984715.1 Chromatiales bacterium
ATATGCCATATGAAACCGATTTGCCACGCTCTGCTGATTGTCGCGGCGGTTCTCCTTTCTCTGCAGGTGGCGGCCAGTGAGCAGGATGCCGTTTCCGCCTTGTGCAAGAAGCTGATGTACAAACAGTGCAATCCCAAACGGGATCGACAGCTGAAGCACTATTTTGGCGAAGCGGACATCCCCGCGCTCGAGAAGCAGCTGCACAGATACCCCGGCAAGGCTCCGGCTTTTGCGTCCCTGCCGAAAGATCGGGCGGGAATGGTTGACTGGAGCGCAGCCGTCAACGAGCAGATCATCCACCCCAGGGACTCCATCGAGGGGGATGGAAAGGGGCAGGAGTACGAAAGGTACGATGAAAATATTATCGTGTTCAGGACCAAGATCGATGTTATCCCCGATGTGATCTTTCCTCACGGAGTACATACCTATTGGCTTGCCTGCGAGAGCTGTCATCCTGCCCCTTTCAAGAAAGTGAAAGGGGGGACCTTTTTCAGTATGAGAGACATCATCGGTGGGAAGTACTGCGGCAAGTGCCACGGAAAAGTGGCTTTTGCTCCCCAGTCGTTCAAGAACTGCAGTCGCTGCCATGCATTGAGAAAGACGCAGGATGTTCCTCCGTGGGGTGAGCTGTAGCGATAGCCCGGGGGACGGCCTCCCCAAGGCGAGTTTCGGTAGATCACTCCGGTGACACGTGGGGAGAACCAGATGGATGGGGTGGCGGGGGTCTTCCGCAGCGCTCATCCCAGGTATTGATTATGGTGCAGAATAGCTCGGCAGTGCGTTGGGCATCATATACGGCAGAGTGCGCCCGTTCTTCGTCCCAGCTGATTCTGGCCGCCTGCATGGCGCGCGCCAGAACTGTCTGGCCATAGGCCAGCCCCGCCAGGGTGGCGGTGTCGAAGCTGCTGAAGGAGTGGAACGGGTTGCGCTTGATACCGGTACGCTCCACGGCGGCGTTGATGAAGCCGAGGTCAAAGAAAGCGTTGTGTCCCACCAGGATGGCGCGGGTACAGCCGGTCTCTTTCACTGCATTGCGAATCGGTTTGAATATGTGTCCCAGCGCATCGCACTCCAGGCGCGCCGCACGTAGCGGGTGGTAAGGATCGACCCCGATGAAGTCGAGGGCACTCTGTTCCAGATTGGCGCCGGGAAAGGGCTGTACATGGGTGGCGTGGGTGGTGCCAGGGTAGATCTTTCCCTCCTCATCCATGTCGATGATGACCGCCGCTATCTCCAGCAGGGCATCGGTTTTGGGGTTGAATCCGGCTGTTTCCACATCCACCACTACGGGCAGAAAGCCGCGAAAACGGCTGGCGATACCTCTTTTCTCAATTGCATCAATCATGACAGACCTGCCATCGGATCCGGGTGCCGGCACGAAGGGGAACCAGTGCACCTCCCGAGCCCAGTGAATATTGTTGGGGGACATCCCACGGTTCTTTGATCAGCGTGATAGTCCCGGTATTGCGGGGGAGGCCATAGAACTCTGCGCCGAAGCGACTGCTGAAGTCCGCCAGCCGGTCGAGCGCTCCCGCCTGCTCGAACAGCTCTGCATAGAGCTCGATCGCTGCGTGCGCGCTATAGATCCCTGCACACCCGCAGGAGGACTCCTTTCTGTAGCGTGAGTGGGGCGCGCTGTCGCTGCCCAGAAAGAAGCGGCCGGAGCCGGAGGTGGCCGCTTCCAGCAGGGCCGCGCGGTGGTTTTCGCGTTTCAGCACAGGGAGACAGTAGTGGTGGGGGCGTATCCCGCCGGCCAGCATGGCGTTGCGGTTCATGGCCAGATGATGGGGGGTGATGGTGGCCGCGAGATTGGTACCGGCGTTGTTCACGAAATCGACGGCATCCCGGGTCGTTATATGTTCCAGCACCACCTTCAGCTGAGGTAACCGGGTCAGCAGCGGTGCCAGAACCTCCTCGAGAAAGATCTTCTCCCGGTCGAAGATGTCCACCTGCGGGTCGGTGACTTCACCGTGAATCAGCAGGGGTAATCCCTCTGTCGCCATCGTTTCCAGCACTGCGTAACAGTTGCCGATGTTGCGTACGCCGGCGGCAGAGTTGGTTGTGGCACCGGCGGGGTAGAATTTGACTGCATGAATGTGACCACTCTTGCGGGCCCGGACAATCTCTTCGGGGGTGGTCTCTTCTGTCAGGTAGAGGGTCATCAGCGGAGTGAACCGGATCCCCTTGGGCAAGGCGGCCAGGATTCGCTCTCGGTAGGCGAGCGCTTGGGCGGTGGTAGTGACGGGCGGATTCAGATTGGGCATGACAATGGCGCGGGCGAATCGCCGGGCGGTATGGGGCAGGACCGCGGCCATGGTGGCCCCGTCACGCAGGTGAAGGTGCCAGTCATCAGGGAAGGGGATAGTGAATTTACGCATTGGCGAGCGTGATGTGTGAGCCTATTTATTTATATTATAAAGGGTTTTGGAAAACATTTCATATCAGTCCGTGTTCGGCAAAGGAGTAGGCATCCCCGTCTCCGATGACAAAGTGATCCAGCACCCGGATATCCACCAGTGCCAGTGCTTTCTTCAACCGCTGGGTGAGGGAGCGATCGGCATTGCTGGGTTCGGCAATACCGGAAGGGTGGTTGTGGGCAAGGATCAGCGCCGCTGCGTTATGGGTGAGGGCCTGCTTGACCACTTCACGGGGGTGGACCGAAGCGCCATCGATGGTCCCGCGAAACAGCTCTTCATAGGTGATCACCCGGTGGCGGTTGTCGAGAAACAGGGCGGCAAACACCTCGTGCGGGTAGTGGCGCAGCCGGGTCATCAGATAGCTGCGGGTGTGTTGCGGAGAGGTGAGGGGGTCTTCCCGTTCCAGACGGGCTTCCAGATAGCGCCGGCCGATCTCCAGCACCGCCTGGAACTGGACATACTTCGCTGTGCCCATCCCCCTGATTCGGCAGAAGGCATGCTGATCGGCCTCCAGCAGCGGACGGAGCCCCCCGAAGCTGTTCAGCATCTCTCGAGCCAGATCTACAGCGGATTTCCCGGCTACGCCGGTGCGCAACAGGATTGCCAGCAGCTCGGCATCGGAGAGTGCCGCGCTGCCACGCTGTAGCAATTTCTCTCTGGGGCGCTCGGCAGAGGGCCAGTGATTGATGGGCATGTGCCTTTTCCTGTCATGGTGGAATCAGGCTGCATGTTTCCCCAAAAACAGGCTGCTGCCTACCTGTTTAG
>JALSRO010000193.1 GCA_026984715.1 Chromatiales bacterium
TATCGGGATGATCGCAGCGCAAGGTAGCCATCATTGCGCCGCGCCGGGTGGCCATCGAGAGCAGTGCGTCACACATGCTGTCCCAGATACGCATGAATGCGACGGGGCCGGGAGCGACATCCGCAATTCCGGTGCCGGTTTCAGCAGGACGGAGGGTGGAAAAATCATATCCCACGCCACCACCTTGCTGCATGGTGAGTGCCCCTTCCTTCAGACTGCCGAAGATGGACTCCAGCGAGTTGCCGATAGGGCCCATGACAAAACAGTTGAACAGGGTAACGTTGTGTGCCGTCCCTGCACCCGCAACGATTCGCCCACCGGGAAGAAAGCGGAACCCCTCCAGCACCCGATAAAATCTCTCTTCCCATCGTGCCTGCTGCGTGGTCTCCACCGAAGCCAGTGCGTTCGCCACCCGTCTCCAGGTATCGTTCAGAGACTCTTCCCGAGCTCCATCGTCGAAACGGTAGCGATAGCGGCTGTTCCATACCAGCTCAGAAACGGGTACTTCGAAAAGAGGAGTTGTCATAATCCGATTCTCCCCGCGAGAAGTTTTTTCTCTCCCTTATTATAGGAAGTTATCTGCGCAAAATTCAGGATCTGTTTTCTGAACAGGGCAGGAGGGTGATATGTGGGACTTTCGCCCCATAGATATTATTGACCCGGCAACTTGTCCGGTTGCCGGGTAGATGATTTTCAGCGGTGGATATTGCTACTCTTTCGGAATTCGGAACAGATTATCCATCCGATCCAGGCCACTGGGCAGGTTCTCCACCCAAGCGATGAACTTGTCGACGTTCTCCTTGCCCTGGTAGATGGCGCCATGTTGCGGCGCAATGGTTTCGATATCCAGTTCGCGGATCATGGCTGCCCACAGTTGGAACGCCTTTGCCGTGGGCATGTAGCGCTGGTGGAACCACTCGATACGGGGAATATGGAGATCGAAATCTTCGACGATCCGATACTCTGTCCCGATGGATGCACCCAGATCGCCGGAATAGAGTATTTTCGAGACCGGATCGTAGATCTGGAAATTGCCTGCCGAGTGGAGAAAGTGTGCCGGGAGCACGAGTAGATCTACCCCATTCAGATCGAGCACCATCCCTTCGTCAGGAATAGTCTTGATGCGGTTGAACACCACCCGGTCGATGCCGAAGTGGGCTACGAAGCGGGTCCAGAGCTGGGACATCAGCCCCTCCGCAGAGGTCATCATGAACCAGAAGTTTGCCGCTGCCACGATGTCCGGATCCTGATGGGAGAAAAAGAGGTACTTGAGATTGGGCGGAGCCAGGATGGTAGAGAGCTCCGAGAAGACCTTGGAGTGGATCTTGTGGCCACCCGGATCCAGCAACATGCCTTTCCCTTTATGAACAATGACATGCTGATTGGTGGGAATCATCTCGCCTTCGGAGTAGTCCTCCAACAGGATGTTTTTGTGCTCGTTGTTCTCAAACAGTGTTATCTGTGACATATGCTTCCCGATCCCGGCTCCGAATTGGTTATGAATAATAAATTATCGGATTATAACGTATTAATGTTCTGCGGTATAACGCTCCACCCGGACTTTGTATCGCTACGGTGCGACGTAGATATCCTCCATGATATCCAGCCCGCAGGGAAGATTTTCGACCCAATCGATGAACCTGTTCACGTTCTCTCTTCCCTGATAGATCGCCCCGTGCTGTGGCGCGATAGTTTCTATATCCAGCTTGCGAACCATTTTCGCCCAGAGCCGGTACACCTTGGCGGTGGGCATGTAGCGCTGGTGGAATCCTTCGATGGCGGGGATATGAGCATCGAAATCCTCCACGATGCGATAGTCCACACCGATGGATGCTCCGAGGTCGCCTGAGTAGAGGATTCTCGACACCGGGTCGTAGACCTGGAAGTTGCCTGCAGAGTGCAGGAAGTGGGCCGGGATGATGGAGAGCCGGGTGCCCTCCAGATCCAGGTGTTGGCCCCGATCTGGAATGGTCTTGATGCGGTGGAACACCATCCTGTCCACACCGAAGTGGGCAATGAAACGGAGCCACAGCTCGGAGATCAGGCCGTCTGCCGGGGTCATCATGAACCAGAAGTTGGCGGCCGCCACGATGTCCGGATCCTGGTGGGAGAAAAACAGATATTTCAAATCACTGGGTGGCAGCTCGGTGGAGAGGTCGGAGTAGACCTGCGAGTGGATCTTGTGACCACCCGGATCCAGCAGCATTCCCTTCCCCTTGTGGATTATCAGGTGCTGGTTTGCGGGCACCATCTCCCCCTCGGAGTGGTCGGCGAGAAGAATGTTCTTGTGTTCTTGGTTTTCAAACAGGACGACTTGCGCCATGGTAGTTCCCCCGGAGACATTATTTGGTATCAGGCAAAAAGAGCTCAGGATCGACCCGGGTGTTGTTCAGGCTGACCGACCAGTGCAGATGCGGGCCGGTGACTCGGCCAGTCATTCCCACCCTGCCGATGATCTGACCCTTGATCAATACATCATCTTTTTCGACATCGATGTGATCCATATGGCAATACATGGTGATCAGTCCTTGACCGTGATCAATTAAAACCGTATTGCCATTGAAAAAGAAGTTACCCGTGGCCACGACCACTCCCGCTGCGGGGGCGCGGATGGGCGACCCCTTCGGGGCTGCGATGTCCAGGCCGCTATGGGGCTTGCGAGGCTGCCCGTTGAAAAAACGGCGCAGGCCGAAACGGCTGCTCAAAGGGCCTTCCACCGGAAGGCTGAAAACCGGCTCGATCTGCTGGTTGTCACGCCAGTGCGAGAAGGCGGCCATGATCTCACGCTTTTCCCGCCGGATGCGTTTCAGATCCTTGGCATCCGGCGTGACCATGCGCCTGTTTCCGATTGTAAGATGCTGTTCCCGGTACATCTTGTCTCTCACTCGAAAGGAGACCTTTTCCCTGGTTCCATCCTTGACGGTGATGGTATGGATACCGGGCTTTGTCCCCAAGGGGATACCCACTATCGCAAACCACCGTTCCCCTCTCCGGATCACCATCACCCGGTTGTGTAGGTACCAGGCCCGCGGATGCTGATGTTGTGCCGCCGGTAGCTCCACAATCGCCACCCCTCCGGGGACGTTCGATGCCCGCGGCAGTTCGATGGCATATACTCCTGCCGTCATCAGCAGCAACCAGCAGTACAATACTTTTCTAACCATTCTTCGTTTCCTGCAC